>CAIUCF010000605.1 GCA_903897565.1 uncultured Rhodospirillales bacterium
CACGCCGCCGCTTGTGACAGGATCTCGTATGTATCGCTCATGAGGCGAGCCTAGCAGATGTCCAAGAGCCTGAGACTACGCGTTTTCATCGCCCCAGTCTTCACGGTTTGAGCCCGCCGCGGTAGAGCGCCGCGACCAGATCGGACTGGGAAATGATGCCGGAGAGCTTGCGTCTTGCGTCCACGACCGCGACATGGCGCTGGCCGGCATCGGCCATCAGCGGCACGAGTTCGACGATATGGGTATCCTCACCGACGATCGGCACGTCGCGCCGCATGATCTGCCCCACCGCTTCGGGGCGGTCGGTGTAGATCGTCGTCGGCTTGCGGATGATGCGGTGGAAGCGCGCCGCCAGCCCATCGAAGACGTCGAGATCGGCGCTGGCCATGAAGTCGAGATCGCTGGCCATGCCGATCACGCGGCGCGCCGGGTCGAGCACGGGCAGCGCGCGGATCTGGTGGCGACGCAGCAGCGACCAGGCATCCTGCAGCGGCGTGCCGAATTCGACGGCGATGACGTCGCGCGACATGATGTCGGCGCAGGTCACCTCGCCGAAGCGGCGATGATAGGCGTTCATCTCGGCACGCTGGAACAGGGTCTCGAGCTCGTCCGAACTGACGTCGAGCACCTGATCGTACTGGCCGAGCGCGGCGCGCAGATCGTCCTGGTTGATGCCGAGGCGTTCCAGCGGTGTCTTGTCGGTGGTGTGGTGCGGGTTGGCGCGGGGGCGTTGCGGATGCGGGTAGGGGCGGCCGGTGGCGCTGTTGAAGGCGATCGCCGCCAGCATCATCACCAGCGAGTTGAGGGCCACGGGGAACAGGACGAAATCATAGCCGGCCGCGGTGATCGCGGGTCCGCCCAGCACGGCGGTCAGGGCAACCGCGCCGCTCGGCGGGTGCAGGCAGCGCAGGGCAAACATGGCGGCGATGGCCAGGGTAGCAGCGAGCGGCGCCGCGAGGACTGGATCGTGCACCCAGCGCGCACAGGTGACGCCGATCACCGCCGCAATGACGTTGCCGCCGATGATTGACCAAGGCTGCGCCAGCGGGCTCGCCGGCACCGCGAACAGCAGCACGGCCGAGGCGCCCATCGGCGCGATCAGCATCGGCAGGGCAACGCCGGTGCCGACGGCGGCGCGGCTGATCAGGCCGGTGGCCAGAAGTCCGAGCAGGGCGCCGAAGCAGCCGCGCAACCGCTCATAGCGGCTTGCCGCCATCGGGGCGGGGAGAAAACCGTGCAGCCAGTCGCGGGCAGCGTCGCCGAGGCTCATGTTCATGGCCAGGGAGTAGCCAGATCCCGGCCGGTAACGTCAATCTCTTAGCGACCAGCTTCGGTCAGGCTGCGGCCGTCTGCCCCCGGGTGGGCCGGCGGCGCAGCGGCCGAATGCCGGCGAGGCAGGCGAGCACGGCGCTGAACATTCCGGCCGCGCCAGGCAGCGGAACTTGGGAAACCGTATATGCGGCTGAGACCTGGACATTGGCTAGCGCGAGAAAGGGCGACGATGCCGCAATGGTGAAGCCGAGTTTTCCGGTTGCGTTGAGGCCGGCCAGGGTCGCGGCATCAAAGGCCACGTCGATCAGAAAGCTCCCGTCGGTATGCGCGATCCGGTCGTAATAGTTCAGGTTGTAATAGTTGGTAACGAATCCGTCAGGATAGGCATCGATCCGTGACCCCGTCGGCGTATTGGTCCAGTTGGTCGCCGTGGCGCCGGTGCCGAAATTGCCGCCGATCGTTGCCGTCGCCGCTTCGGTCGGGCCGTAATAGTAGTTGACGACATCGTAGGTGTGTCGGGTGCTGCCCCAGCAAAGGATGAAGCAGACAACGTTACTGCTGTATGCAGTCAAATACGATTGTTGGTTGGCGTAGCTGAAAACGTCCGGCGCGGTGAACGAGAACAGGGCGTCGCCGCTGCTATAGGTCGCCTTGCTCGTGCTCGGCAGCGCCAGCCGGTCGGTCACGGCGAGGCTGCCGGTCGTGCCGCCGATGAGGGCAGGGGCGATGAAATTCTCGCTGAGAAGCGCTGCCCTGCCCGGCAACGGGACCAGAGCGAGCGAGGCAAACAATGCGGCGATCAACAGGCTTCGATGGCTCATGAACTTCTCCCCGACGCCGGGAACGAAGACCGGCGGCTCGGGGCAGAATCGCCATGCTCGGAGCCGCGCGCATTGCGCTAGGTTAAACTGCGATCACATGCCGCCCGGCCGAAGTCGCACACCGCAAAACGAGAAACCCCGAAGCCGGATCGGCTTCGGGGTTTCTGTATCTGGTGGGTGCTGTAGGTTTCGAACCTACGACCCGCTGATTAAGAGTCAGCTGCTCTACCAACTGAGCTAAGCACCCGGCGCGAGGGCGTACCCTCACGGAAGGCCGGCATTAAGCACAGGTCGGCCGGTCCCGTCAACGGCGTTGTGCACGGATTGCGTCAGCAAATGGCGGTGCAGGCCGAGCGTCAGGAGCAGGGCAGGGACGAGCGGCCCCAGCGGCAGATGGAGGGCTTCGCCGCCAGCGATCACCAGGCCGGGAATGAGCCAGAGCATGACACAGGCGGCTCGCTCTCGCGGGAGGTATCCGGTTTGCCGTGCCTCGCAGGCGAGCATTGCGAGCGCGATCGTGACCGGCAGGAAATCGTAGAACAGGAGCACCGGGGTGGTCGCCAGCATTGCCGCAACCAGCACCAGGCTGCGGGTCGCCGGCGTCGACTTCAGGCGCCATATCAGGGTTGTCGCGGCGATGGCGAGCACTGCCGCGCAGCCCTGGACGATGCCGGCGAGAATCGTCCCGCCCCCGAGCAGCCGCGCCGCCGCGAACAGGCTGACCTGGCCGCTGAAGGGAATGGCGCCGCTGGCGAAGGTCGCGCGGGCCCGCGGGATCGCGGCCATGAACGCGAGCCATGGATCGGGCCCGAAGGCGAGCAGCGAGGCGCCGACGAGCGCCAGAGAGGAGAGGGCCATGCCGAGCAGCGCGCGGCGCTGTCCCGCCGCCAGCAGCGCGATCGGAATTACCAGGGCCAGCTGCGGCTTGTAGCAGAGCAGCCCGAGCAGGAGGCCGGCGGCGAGCGGCCGCCGCTCCAGCAGCGACAGACCGAGCCCGAGCAGCCCCGCGGTCAGGAAGGAATTCTGGCCGAGGCCGATGATGAAGGGCACGGCGGTGAAGGTCAGACAGATCAAGGGAATGCGCCAATTCCCGGCGATCCGACGCAGCGCAGCCAGATAGACCGCGATCGTCAGACCCTGGAACAGCGCGAACGCGGCGAGGAACGGCAGCCGAGCCAGCGCGGCGCAGGGCAGCAGAAAGATCGGGGGGTAGAAGAAATAGTAATAGGGCACCCGCGCGTCGCCGAAGACGAGGCGCTCGATCGCCCAATGTCGCATCTGGTCGTAGGCCAGCGCAGCGTGGCCGTCATCGGCCAGGGTGCCGGCGGCGTAGAAGCTGAGGAAATCGGAGGAGCCCGGCGGGTTCATCGGGCCGAAATAGCCATGGGTCGCCAGCGCGAAGAGGCCGAAGATCGCGACCTCGACGACGAAGAGCGTGACCGCGAGACCCGTGACGCGGCGGGGGGTGAGGTGAGAACTCGATCGGGCCATCATCAAATTCTATCGTCATCCCCGCGCAGGCGGGGATGACGGGGTAGGGCGGGGAGGAGAAGCATCACCTCAATACGGCCCCGGCACCTGTCCGCGCTTGATCAGCGGGGCGAGATGGCTCGCGAGATCGCGGGCGTCATAGGCGTTGGGATCGCTTGTCGGCTTCTTGCCGCGCGAGAGCAGGATGGTCGCGGTCTCGTTCCAGCTGCTCTGCGGGTTGTTGAAATCGGTGGCGACGCCGCCGCCGACCGGGCCGACCCAACCGCCCGCACCGGCGAAGAAGGTCGGCGGCTCCGCGAATGTTGGGTAGACCGTATCCTTGTCGGCGCTCGAGCGGCTGATCACGAACCAGTCGGCGTCGTTGCGCAGGGCGACCTGAGCCGCGAGGTAAAGGAGGTTGTCGTCGACCGTCTGATGCGGCGTCGACATGTTGCCGCTGAAGCTCAGCCGAAACCGGTTCGCCTCCAGTTGGGTCACGGTGTAGCCGTCGCCGTCGGGGCTGGTCGCCGGCTGGAACGGCGTCGGCGGGACCGCGCACCCTGCGAGCATCACGGCCAGCGCTATAGCGCGCCAGGGGCGACCGAGGCTCTTACCGCTTCCCGTGCTTGCTCTCATGATGGCTCCCGGATGCTGTGGCGCTGCCATGATCATGCATAACCGCGGGATTCGCCGCGTCAAGCCGCGTTCGATAAAGGGAAGCCGACGCGCGAAAAACGCTGAGCGAAGCGCCGAGAAACCGGGTAGAAACGGTGCAAGCTCAAGCGGCCCTGCCGCCCAAGATCGTGTCCGGGAACAACGAATGTCTTCAGTACAGCAATACGACGTCGCCGCCGCCGAGAAGAAATGGCAGGAGCATTGGCTCGCCAGCGGTACCTATGCCTGGGACGCCCAGGCGACGCGCGCGGAATCCTACATTATCGATACGCCGCCGCCGACGGTCTCCGGCATCCTCCATATCGGCCACGTCTACAGCTATACCCAGACCGACCTGATCGCACGATTCCAGCGCATGGCTGGCAAGAACGTGTTCTACCCGATCGGCTTCGACGACAACGGCTTGCCGACCGAGCGCCTGGTCGAGAAGCGCCGGAATATTCGCGCCAACGACATGAGCCGCGAAGCCTTCATTGCGATCTGCCACGAGGAAGTTCAGGACGCCGAGGCCGATTTCCGTGCGCTGTTCCGCGAGATCGCGCTGTCGGTCGACTGGGGCCTCGAATACCAGACGATCAGCCCGCATAGCCGCCGCGTCTCGCAGCTCTCCGTGCTCGACCTGTTCGAGAAGGATCATCTCTATCGCCGGCTGCAGCCGACCTTGTGGGATCCGGCCGACCGCACCGCGCTCGCCCAGGCCGAGGTGACGGAGAAGGAAAGCCCCGGCACCTTGTGGCAGGTGGCCTTCGATCTCGAGGGCGGCGGCATTGTCGAGATCGCGACGACACGGCCCGAACTGCTCGGCGCCTGTGGCGCGCTGCTGATCCACCCCGAGCATCCGTGGGCAGCTGAGCTGTTGGGCAAGACCGTGCTGACGCCGCTGTTCCGGGTCCCGGTGCCCATCCTTGCCGATTTCAAGGCCGATCCCGAGAAGGGCACCGGCATCGTCATGTGCTGCACCTTCGGCGATACCACCGATATCGAATGGTGGCGCGAGCATCAACTGCCGACGCGGGTGATCCTAGGCCGCGACGGCCGCATCGCCGAGTTCGCCGGCTTCGGCGGCGCCGACTGGCCGAGCCGCGATCTCGACAGCGCTCAGGCCGTGATCGCCCAGCTCCAGGGCCTGAAGGTCAACGCCGCGCGCGAGAAGACCGTGGCGCTGCTGACCGAGGATGGCCGCATCACCGGCTCGACC
>CAIUCF010000606.1 GCA_903897565.1 uncultured Rhodospirillales bacterium
CCGCGCCGCCGCCCCGGCCCTCACGAGGCCCTGCCGTTCCCCCGTGGCTAGGGGTCGATGCCGAGGCCAATCCACTTCTTGCGCACCGCCGCGAGGTGTGAATCCCCGTCGTAGAGCTTCACCTGCAACCCCAGAGAACGGGCCGTGAGCTGACCAACCGCGGCCGCCAGCGTGTATTTGGCGACAAGCTGATCGTGCCGCGCCTGCACCAGATTGACCCGTGACTGGAAGAGCGCCTGCTCGGCGTTGAGGACGTCGAGGACGGTTCTCTCGCCGACCGCGGATTCCTGCTGCACGCCCTGAAGGGCCAATTCGTTCGCCTTGATCTGCGACTCGAAGGATACGACGTTGGCGGATGTCTCCTTCAACTGCTCCCAAGCCGCGCTCGCCGCCTCGATCGCCTGGCGTCGGGCCTGCTCGAACTGGCTGACGCGGACGCCGACGGTCTGCTTGGCGGCTCGGGTGTCGGCGTACACCGACCCCGCTTCGTAGAGCGGCATGCTGACCTGGGCGGTGACCGATTGATCGTTGTAGCGCAGCCGCTGAAACTGGGCGTCGTTGGTCCGATTCACTGCCGCGTTGAGCGAGACGCTCGGTAAGAGCTGGCTGCGCACGACCTTGACGTTGTCTTCCGAGGCGGCGCGGCTGAACTGCGCCGTCACCACATCCGGATTGGCAGCCGAGGCCTGGTCGATCGCCTCCTCCTTGGTTCCGGGCAGTGCCAGCATACCGCTCGGCGTGACCAGATTCCCGGGTACGGCGCCGATGTCGCGCCGATAGGCGGCCCGCGCAACCTGGAGCTGGCCATCGGCCTGCTGGCGCTGCGCGATCGCCTGGGCGAGCGCCGCGTCGGCCTGCGCGACGTCGGTGCGGGTCACCTCGCCGACCTGGAAGCGGTCACCGGTCGCCTCGCGCTGCTTCTCGAAGACGTGCTGATTGTTGATCGTGAGATCGAGGGTCGACTGGGCTTCGACCACATTGAGATAATCGGTGACCCCGGCCAGCAGCACGGATTGCTCGATCGAGATCAAATGCGCGCGCTCGGCGTAGACCTGGTTGAGGGCCGCACGGGTCTGCGCGGTGGTGCGGCCGCCCTGATAGAGCGGCTGGGTCGCGGACAAGCCGTACTGATAGGGGCTGAGATAGGTGGGCCCGCCGGGGACGCCGGCGTTGTTGGAGCTCTCGAATTGGGCGCGATTGTATCCGGCGCTCCCGGTGACCTGGACGGTCGGGCGCCAGCCCGACAGCGCTTTCGGCACCGACTCATCGGTCGCCCGCAATTGCGCACGCTCGGCGAGCAGCTGAGGATTATTGTCGTAAGCCGCCGCGAGAGCGTCGTCGAGCGTCTCCGCCCGCGCCTGCGGCACGGCCAGCACGACGAGCGAGACGGCGCCGACGAGCACGCGCGCCAGAGAAGAAGTCGAACGCACCATTAATAAACCCCCATGCTCGGATCGATTTCGCGCGCCCAGGCGTCAATGCCACCGGAAAGATTGGTCGCCCCCGCGATGCCGTTGGCCTGCAACCACGCGACAGCATGCAGGCTTCGTATCCCGTGATGGCAGATCACGACAAGAGGCACCGTAGTACCAAGCTCGCCGACCCGAGCCGGCAGGCTGGACAATGGGATGGCGCGCGCGTCCGGAAACCGACAAATCTCCAGTTCCCAGGGTTCGCGGACGTCGAGCAGTGCGCATGGCGTGCCGTCGTCGAACCATTGTCGGAGTTGTTGGACCGTGATCGAGTTTTCCGAATCGTTCATGATGCCGTGAAGCCGAGGGGGAAGGGTCTCCGGACGCGCGCCGCTCCGGATCATGGCACCGACGCGAGCCGTATGCGGTAGCAATATATTCGCGTCGCATGACAAAGCGAATCATTGCGCGCTTGGCTGACCTGCACGACCGGGCGTAATGCTTGACCCTCGGGGAACAAGCGGTCTATATCCCTCACCTCGCGGGCCGGATGGCAGAGTGGCTATGCAGAGGACTGCAAATCCTCGTACCCGAGTTCGATTCTCGGTTCGGCCTCCAACCGCTCGTCTCATCGCCGCCTTTGGCGACGGATGAACCGGGCAGACGGAAGTCGGCAACGCGAAAAAGGCTTTGACTGCCGGGAGGGGATCGTTATAACCCGCCCTCACCGCAAGCCGGCAGGCACTGTTCCGGGGTAGCTCAGCGGTAGAGCAATCGACTGTTAATCGATCGGTCGTCGGTTCGAACCCGACCCCCGGAGCCATTTCTTCCTTCATTACCTGCGGCTTACGATCCCGCGATATCGGACGCGCGCAAGCGCGGCACCGGAAGAAATGTCGATTTAGCTCGAGCAGCGATCCGAATCTTCTCACCGGTCATCCATCGCGAGCGACGATCGCCGTTTCAGACCGCATCGCTTCATGACGTCGCGCATGCGCCACAATTACTGGTTACGCTCGACCAACGGTCAGGAGTAGCCAAGCGCGCGGATCGGTGGGATAGTTCCCGAGCTCTCCAACGACGCAAGAATGTAAGAAAATGGGGCTGCGGCCATGGCGATGATCTTGGTTATCGATGACAATCCGGTCGTCAGCGAGTTGATCGCGTCGACGCTTACCGATGCGGGCCACGACGTGTTTCTCGCCGCCGACGGTGAAGCCGGGTTGAAGCATTTCATCGGTAGTGCCCCTGGTCTCGTCATTACTGATATCTTCATGCCGGAGAAGGACGGGCTGCACACCATCCGGGAAATCCATCGTCTCTCGCCCCAAACCCCGATCATCGCCATGTCGGCCTCGGACGCCTATCTGGAGGCCGCGCGCGTATTCGGCGCCGCACACAGCATCCTGAAACCCGTGCAGCTCAAAGACCTGGCGAGCAAGGTAGCGCAGTTGCTGGCCTGAGAGGGCGCGCCCTATTCGCCGAGACCGATGAGCCGGACGCCCACCTTGGCCAAGGCCGTTGCCGCGGAAGGCGGCGTGTTCTTGACGATCAAGCGACATCGCAGCGTTTCCAAGGCCTTTACCAGGCGCTCGATCCCGGCTGCCGAGGACTGACCCAGCAGCCGATTGTCAATTGTCACGAGTTGGGTCGCCGGCGGTAAAAGCGACATGATCGACAGATCTGCGGATGGAAGCTCGAGCGCCACGGTGCGAAACATCGGCGCAACCAGAGCGACAGCCTCGCTGAGACGGCTGCGCGCGACATCGCGGCTGATCTCGGCAATCTCCAGAACCAGACGCTTCTTGCCCGTGGCGCCCAGACCGCGCGCCACATGGAGCCAAGCTTCCGCGTCGCGGCGATGGACGAGCGTGGCGAGTCGCACCTTCGTGACGATCAAGTCCGTGCCGGCATGGCCGACTTCCCCGAGGACGCGTTCCGCCGCCCCCGTCAGTAGAAGAAGTTCGGCCTGGGGAATGAATTCGCCGTGCCCAAGATTGAGAAGAGTCGCCTGCGCCCGCTCCAGGTCTGCGGGGAGATGCGTCAACAGGATCGGCGCCAAACGGCTTGCCTCGGTCCGCAGCGCGTCGAAACGGATTTCCGCCGTCGCCATCCGCGCCCGCATCGTCCGCATCGCCTCGACCTCGACGATCGTTCGCGCACGGGCCAGCCGCGTCTCCAGTGCCTGAGCGATATCCGTGCCGGGCAACGCATCATCCTCGGTCACCGGAACCGCGGCGGTAAAACCGGTCACGACCGTGCTGGCCATCTCAGGAAATTCGCCGATCAGCTTTTCCCGAACCTCGCGACCGATGACGCCGGCCTTGAATTGCGCCGCGGCCTCGTCAAGTTCCGCAAAGCATACCAGGAATCCGTCTTCGATCGTCCGCCTCATGACGTCGGTCGGCCCCAGGTAGCGCCGAATGATCCGCTCGGCGATGTCGAACGTCCGCTCGGCAACCTTGGGCCACCGGTCGCCGATGGCGGCGCGAACCTCGGAAAGGCCGACCAGTTGGATCTTGCCGGCGACGATGTTACCGCCGCCGGATTGCAGCGATCGCCGCACCGCATCTTCAATATTGCCGCCCTCGGTCGCAACGCCGCGCGGTACCAGCATGACGCTGCGATACTGGCGACCATCCGGCTGGGGGATGGTCGTCACGACGAGTTCGCCCGCGAGGATTGCCCCATCGCGATGCAACAGGCCTGCGGCACGACGAAAACTCATCGCTTCGACCTCATCAATCTGACCCTCGATGCGGGCTCGGTCCGCAGCCGCGATCACGGTCGTGAACGGCTTCCCGAGCAGATCGAAGACGCCCCAGCCCAATTGTCGGGTCATCGCGGTATTGATCATCACGAAACGTTTGCCGTCGTCGAGGATCCCGAACGCCTGCTCGATCGCGCCGAATACCGAGGCCAGCAGTCGCTGGGTCGTCTCCCGATCCGCCTCGGCACGCTTGCGCGCGGTGACATCGCGGCCGATGCGGATGAAATCGGAGACGCTGCCCGTCGGCGCGATGATCGGGATGGTGTTGACTTCGAGGAAGACCGATTTGCCGTCCTTCGTCTTGGCGACGGTCTCGATGCTGGCCGGTTCGCCGCTCCGCCTCGCATCTCGCATCTGCTCGAGGATCGGCCCCAGAACCGCCGACGGATAGAAGACACCGAGGCGACGGCCAACGAGTTCCGCCGCGTCGTAGCCGGAAGCCCGCTGGGTCATCTCGTTGACATAGCGGATGACCGGTCCCCCGGGTGCGTCGATATCGGCATCGGTGATGAGAATTGTCTCTGTCGCCTTGGCGACAAAAACCTTCAAAAGCGGCAGCAACTCGTCGTCCGGTAGGCTTACGGGGGCCATTTGCCATCTCCCGGCCAGGCAATATGCCTTGCGGTGTCGACCACGCCGAGTGACGGAGCGTGTCCCGCAATGCACATCATAACATGAACGTCATATCGATCCTTTACGTTTAAATTGTATGTACCGGGACGCACGAACGACCGGCACCGCCTGTTCGACCGTGACAGTTCATGTTTCTGTCAATGACTAGGAATCGACCAAGCCGGATGATGGCAGCCGGTCCGAGAAGAGGACGGGACGCCTGCGTCAAAAGTACTCAGGCATCCTTCTTAAATCTGCAACCTCTCCCGAGTATGGTGGCAGATAATTGATACGATCCGCTCGACGATTAGTAATGCGTTTCTCGTCTATTTGCTGTCCTTGATCTGGCTCAAGACGTTAAATATCGGCAACTCGGCACCTACTTATTCACGTAGTCTTGCCTCATAGCCGACTGCGGTTCGTTGCGGCAATTTCTGGACTTCTCAGATTAGGGTTTTTTCGTTATTGTCCTTCCGTTCTAAGTACATTTGGAGACCCAAGATGGTTGACGTCTATCGGCAATCCTTAGAATTCCGGGCATGTGGGTCGGATTATCAATCCAGGGCGGAAGCATCTCCGGATGGGGCGCTCCGTGACCGATTGAACCAACTCGCCGCGCGATATCTCGCCATGTCCGAGAGCCTCGAGAGCTTGGCCATCGCCACGGCGATCGTCGAGACGATGGAAGGCCAGTCACAGGCAGGGGCTGGTTCCTGGGTAGCCGCGGCGGAGTAATCGCCGCATCCTGGGCAAAGCCGCCGTGATCAGCGGCTTGCCGGCGTAAGCACTAGACGAAACGAAGGGTCTCCAGAATTCGTCTTTTCTGGGCCAGCCAGACGTCTTTGCCCTCTTCCGAGACACCATGGGAGCGGGATACCAGAGCATAGGTCCGGCGATCGAACGCGCCGAACGTCGTTGCGAAGCCATGACGGTCCGAGCGCGCGCGCCAGATACCGAGCAAGTCGACGGCGGCAAACGCCAACGCGGCCGGCGCGTTTTCCGGATCGGACTGGACTTCCTCATCCCAATCCTCGACGAAGCCGACGAGGACATCTTCGAAATCCGTAATTTTGTCGGCGATGATCTCCGCGATCGTCTTGCGCAAGGTCAGGAAGATGCGCCCCCATGCAGAATCGCGCTCTAGCTTCAGTTGTGCGGTAACAACCTCTGCGGCATCGAAGTAGCGCGTCGTTGTGTCGATCGCCGCGCGAATCGCCTCCAGACTCCGTTGCCGCGCGCCGTCCCTGATGGCCATGACGCTCTGTGATGAGAGTTGGCGCAGCAAACTGATGACACGCTGGACCAGCGGCGCCAGTTCGGTGTCCTCGAGGCGGATCGAGCGGGCGTTGGCCAGCTGGATTGCGCTCACCAGGTAAAGCACTTCCCATGGCTTGTTCAGCCGATTCATCGCCGCGTAGCCGAGCCAGATCGGGTTATAGATCTGCTCGTCCGCGGCTTTCGCGTATTCGATGGGAAACTGCTCCTGCAGCAATGCCGTGAGTTCGATCCGCGTTTTCGCGGTCACCGGCCCTGACAAGCCCAGCAACTCGAGCGAATCATAGAGCGCAGGGCCGCCGGAGAGGATTGCACCGATCCGCCGGATGTCGGCCATGGCCGCACGCGAGGCGGATTTCACGTTCATGGTATTGGACATCCGCGCCAACTGATCGGCGGCGGTGAGGCCGACGAGAGTCGCCGCCGCTGCGTCCTGACGACCGAGCGCCTCCGTGAACTCTTCTTCCCAGAGCGTTATCTGGCGCGACTGTGCCTTGGCCGCCTTCCACCACTCCATGAGCGTCGGGCGGGCGATCACGCCTTCGTCACCATCATCGACGGTATTGACCAGGAATGGCTCCAGCCGCTTACACACGCGGCGCATCAAGGTCTCAGGACCGGGACCACCGCCCGCATCGCTGCTGCGGAGCGCCAGTTTCTGCATGATCTGCGTGAAGCCTTCCGCCGCAATATTGCTGAAGTCCTGGCTGCTCAGCAATTCGCGCAGATTCTGCGCCTTGTCAGCGGGGAGGCGATCGATCAGTTCGATCAGTTGCTGCCATCGCGGATCGGTCATGGCTTACGCCCGCCTTTAGATTGCGGGCAAGACGCCTCCGCCGCGCCCCAGCGCTGGCGGTTGGAATTTGCAATAAGGCCGACCACAGGACTCTTTGCTACCCACTCTGCGTTGCTGCGGAATCGCCCGCCATATTAGGGGACACGCTCAGCATTAACAGCCGCTTAATGGCCCGAGGATAAGCCCAACAAGCGGACACGGAAATCTCCGCGTCGGACGACGCGGAGATTCCTGGGATCGTCGACAGTGATCTTGGTGTTGGGGCGCGATAAGGCAAAGTGCCGCAAGCGGAGAATGCTACGCACTCCCCTCAGCGGGCACTTGCAGATAAGCGCGGCGTCATAACCTTCCTGGCGGACCGGGAAGGCGAAGCCTTTTCCTAGCCCTGACGCGCCTTGAAGCGCGGATTGGCCTTGTTGATCACGTATACGCGACCCTTGCGACGAACGACGCGGCAGTTCTTGTCACGCTTCTTGAGCGTCTTTAGGGAATTAACGATCTTCATGCTCGGTCACGCGATCTATAGGGTGTTCAGAGGGCGCGGAACTTACGGGCAGCGCCTACCAATGTCAACGTTGCTTCGCGAAATTCCTGGCAAACGCTGCTGTCGCGCCCTATCCCCAGTCTTTCACGCCGTCTGGAAGAGGATTCCACCCGCCATGACCGAGATCGATGCCGCCGGATGGTGGCGCCGAGAGCGCTTCGATCCCCGCCGCGAGAGGCTTGAGACACGCGCGCGCATTATGACCGGGTTGCGGAGCTGGTTCGATCAGGCCGAATTCTTGGAGGTCGAAACACCGGCGCTTCAGGTCTCCCCAGGCTTGGAGACCCATCTACAGCCGTTCGCGACCGACCTCGTCACTCCTGAAGGCACCCATCGACGCCGCTACCTCCACACTTCTCCCGAATTCGCGATGAAGAAACTCCTGGTGGCGGGATTACCGCGGATCTTCCAGTTTGCCCATGTCTTCCGCAACGGTGAGCGGAGCCGCACGCATAGTCCGGAATTCATCATGCTGGAATGGTATCGCGCGGGCGCCGCCTATGACGCACTCATGACGGATTGCGAAGCACTGCTGCGGCTTGCCTGTGGGCGCGCCGGCACCCCTGCCCTGCGCCACGGCGACCGCATCGCTTCCCCGGCCGAGCCGTTCGAACGCTTGACCGTCGCCGACGCCTTCACGCGCCATGCCGGGATCGACGTGCTCGCGACCGCACCCGATCCGCTGTCGCCCTCTGTCGCCCTGCTCGCGGCGGCAGCGCGCGCCCAAGGCATCCAGCCGCATGCCGAAGACACCTGGGAGGATCTGTTCTTCCGCATCATGCTCGACCGCATCGAGCCGCATCTCGGAATCGGGCGGCCGACCTTTCTGATCGATTATCCCATATCGATGGCCGCGCTGGCGCGGCCGAAACCAACAGATCCGCGGGTCGCCGAGCGGTTCGAGCTCTATGCCTGCGGCGTCGAACTCGCCAATGCGTTCAGCGAGTTGACCGATCCGAAACTCCAGCGGAGACGCTTCGAAGCCGACATGGATCTGCGCGAGCAAATCTATGGCGACCGGCTGCCGATCGACGAGGATTTTCTCGCCGCGCTCGCCCATGGCATGCCCGACTCGGCAGGCATTGCGCTCGGCGTTGACCGGCTGGTGATGCTCGCAACCGGCGCCGACTCGATTGGCGACGTCACCTGGGTCCCTGTCGCTTGACTGTGGAGCGCCAAAGCCGGGTAACGCCCCGATTCGTCTGATTTCCTTCAGGATTGCTGCGCGGGTTGTGTAGAGTTGAGGGGGTCGGCCTCAGGGCGGACGGAGCCACGGAAGCGAACCATGCCGGACTCAGATCTCGACGGGCCTACCTCGGACGAAGCCGCCGCCGCGCGACGCCCGCTGCATCGCCCGAACACCAAACGGCTCAGCCTCGCTCTGCAGGGCGGTGGTTCGCATGGCGCGTTCACCTGGGGCGTGCTCCATCGCCTCATGAGCGATCCACGGATCTATATCGATGGCATCAGCGGCACCAGTGCCGGCGCGATCAACGGCGTCGTGATGGTGGACGGTTTCATCAAGGGTCAGCGCCAGGGGGCGATCGACGCCCTAGACGGCTTCTGGCACGAGCTTGCCGATCATTGCATGATCCCGCGCCTCAACCTCGGCACCTTATTCGGGATGCCGCAGAGCTGGCGCGTCGATCGCGAACCCGCCTTCGTCTGGATGGACTTCGTCACCCGGCTGTTCGCGCCGAATGACCTCAACCCGATGGATCTCAACCCCCTGCGCGATATGCTGCTGCGCCGGATCGATTTCGCGACGATGCGGCAACGCACAGAGATTAAATTGTTCGTCACCGCCTCGAACGTCAAAACCTGTCGGGCGCGCATCTTTCGGACGCCGGAAATGCAGGCGGAATGCCTCCTGGCGTCGGCCTGCCTGCCGTTGATGTTCAAGGCCGTGGAGATCGACGGCGAGCATTACTGGGATGGCGGCTATCTCGGCAATCCGGCGATCTCCCCACTCATTCATGAGTGCGGGAGCAGCGACATCGTGATCGTCCGCATCAACCCGATGAACCGTGACGACGTCCCGGTCTCCGCGCGCGACATCCTCAATCGCATGAACGAGATGTCCTTCAACTCGAGCCTGGTGCGCGAAATGCGGGGCATCGCCACAGTGTCGCGCTTCGTTCAGGACGGGACGCTCGACGATGATCGCTACACGCTCGTACGGTTTCACGAAATAACGGCCGAGGAAGAGCTGTCGTCACTCGGATCATTGAGCAAGATGAATACCGAGCGTGGCTTCCTCCAGTATCTCCATGATCTCGGATTCGAGACCGCGGACCGCTGGCTCGAAGCCAATTACGAGCGCATCGGCTGGGAAGGCACGCTCGACGTCGAGCAATTCGCCGACCACGATACCTGAACCCCTCGGCCGATCAGCCGGGCCGGCGCGCCGTCCCGATCATGGTGTCGTAATGCCGGGAGGCGATCGCGGCGGCGGCGGTCGCCCGCGCTTCCCGCGCGTCAAACTCCTCGAGGCCTGTCAGATCCATCAAGACCTTATCGAATAGCTGCGGCGACGGTTTGCTCAGGCCAGCCCGATCCTGGGTGACCCGCATCAGCCCTTGCAGGCTCTGCCAGAAGCTCAGCGAACCAGAGAGGCCGGCGACCGTATCCGGCGGCAGGCAGCCCTCGGCACCGAGCCGTTCCAGCGCATCGGCCGTCGCATGGGCCAGGACTCCGGGCTTGTCCGCGGCGTGGATGAGCTGCAGCGCCTGGGCAATGAACTCGATATCGATCAGCCCGCCGCGACGATGCTTGCAATCCCAGGCAACCGTGGAGGGGTGCTGGCGAGCGATCCGCTCTCGCATATCGGCGATATCGGCGAGCACGACGTGCTGGGCGCGTGGCCGAGTCAAGATCAATCGAATCTCGTCTGTCACGCGTTCGGCGAAATCAGGATCGCCTGCGATCACCCGTGCGCGCGTCAGGGCCATCAGCTCCCAGGTCCAGGCGTCGTTCCGGTAATAGCGCTTGAACGCGTTCAGACTCGTGGCAATCGGGCCGGAATCGCCGAATGGCCGCAGACGCATGTCGACGTCGAACAGCGAACCCTTGCCCGTCATCACGCTCAAGGCCGCGATCAACCGTTGACCCAGCTTGGCGTAGTAGGCGGTGGTAGCGGCGGGTTCCGGACCGTCGGTCTCCTCCGCCCAGGGCGGGGCTTCGTAGATGAACAGCAGATCGAGATCGGACTGAACCGTCATCTCGCGACTGCCGAGCTTGCCGAGCGCGACGACAGCGAAGCGGCCGGTGAGAACCCGTCCCTGATTGTAGGCCAAGGTCGTCGTGACGAGCGGCAGCATCGTCGCGACGACGGCCTCGGCCAGGATCGAGAACAGAGTCGCCGCACGCGACGGATCGATCAGGCCCAGCAACCATTGCTCGCCGATCACGCTCTGGCGATGCGAGACCCATTGCCGCAACAGCTCGACCCGATCCTCGAAATAGTCGCGCGCCGGTCGCAAGGTCGCAGCGAGGTCGCGCTCGAGCGTGGCCCGAGCGGCCGCGGCGTCCTCGGGGAGCAGGATGCTGAAATCAGCGGTCAGATCGTCTTGACGCAGCAAATTCCCATTCCCTATTCGACGGCGCGACGGGTGGAAAGATCGCCGCCAAGGCAGCGAGTTCGGCATTCTTGATCCCAGGAACGCGTCGCGCTCACGACGGATCACCCAGGCGCATCGAACCCAACAATTGTTCATCCGCCGCCCGCAGGAGGCCGATCGGGTCCTGGCCGACCGTGGGCACGCAGCTCGCGAGGCCAATACTGGCGGTGAAGATGGCGGATTCTCCATTAGCTCCATGCGGGATCGCCAGACCCTCGAGCCCGGCGCGCACGCGGTCAGCCACGCGTCTGGCCCCTTCATCGCCGGTCTGCGGCAGAATGGCCGCAAAGCGGGCGCCGCCGTAACGCGCTGCCGTATCGGCCCA
>CAIUCF010000607.1 GCA_903897565.1 uncultured Rhodospirillales bacterium
CTGATATAGATCCTGTCTCACCTTATCCGGGAGCCGCTCATGTCTCGTCGTCTGCTGCGTGCCTTTGGTCTTGCGCTTTCCTCTCTTGTCACCCTGACCGCGGCGCGCGCCGATGACAACGTCACCATCGGCACCGATTGGCGGGCCGAGGCGTCGCATGGCGGCATCTACCAGGCGCAGGCTGCGGGGATCTACAAGAAATACCATCTCAACGTCACGATCGTCCAAGGCGGGCCGAACCTCAACCAGGCGCAACTCCTGGCGGCGGGCCATTACGACTTTATCGTGTCGTCGAACAGCTTCGAGCCGCTCAACTTCGTCCAGAACAACGTCCCCATCGTCGTCGTCGCCGCCGGTTTCCAGAAGGATCCGCAGGTCCTGATCGCCCACCAGGGCGCCGGCAATGACACGCTCGAAGCGATGAAGGGCAAGCCGATCATGATCTCGAGCGATGCCCGCCCGAGCTACTGGCAGTTCCTGCGCGTCAAATACGGCTATTCCGACGATCAGATCCGGCCATACAACTACAGCCTCCAGCCGTTCCTGGTCGACAAGAAGGCGATCGTCCAGGGCTACCTGACCGACGAGCCCTACGCGATCGAGCTGGCCTCGGGCGAGAAGCCGGTGACCATCCTGCTCGCCGATCACGGCTACAAGAGCTACGCCGAGTTCATCGCCACCACCCAGGCCAATATCGATACCAGGGCCGACGTGGTGCAGCGCTTCGTCACGGCGACGCTGGAAGGCTGGAAGGGCTATATCCATGGCGACGCGACTGCGGCCAACGAATTGATCAAGAAGGATAATCCCGAGATGACCGACGCGATCCTGGCGCATTCGCGCGCCGGGATCATCGCCGGCGGCCTCGTCGAGTCCGGCGACGCCAAGAAACACGGCATCGGCACCATGACCGACGCCCGCTGGAAACAATTCGCCGATTTCGCGATCGGCGCCGGGATCTTCCCCAAGGATATCGACTACAAGAAGGCCTACACCCTGCGCTTCCTGCATGCGAAGGCCACCGCCGCCCCGTGACCTCACCGCCGCTGGTTTCTCTTACAGGTGTCGAGAAGCGCTTCGATGACGGCACCCAGGCCCTCTCGGCGCTGGATCTGAATCTCGGACGCGGCGAGTTCCTGAGCGTCATCGGTCCCTCAGGCTGCGGCAAGAGTACCCTGCTGCGACTGTTGGCCGGGCTGTCGGCGCCGAGCGCGGGACAGATCGCCTGGGATCATGGCGGCGGCGGCCAGCCCGGCGGCGGCGAACTCGCCGTCGTGTTCCAGGAGCCGACCCTGATGCCCTGGGCGCGGGTCATCGACAACGTCATGCTGCCGCTCAAGCTCAAGGGCGGCAACCGCCAGGAGGCCCGGGAGAAGGCCGCGGCCATCCTCGAAGGCGTCGGCCTCGGCGGCTTCGAGCAGGCCTTTCCCCGGCAATTGTCGGGCGGCATGAAGATGCGGGTCTCGATCGCCCGCGCGCTGGTCACGGAGCCGCGCCTGCTGCTGCTCGACGAGCCCTTCGCCGCCCTCGACGAAATCACCCGGCTGAAGCTCAACGACGATCTGCTCGCCCTCTGGGCGCGGCACGGCTGGACCGTGGTGTTCGTCACCCACAGCGTCTATGAATCGGTGTTCCTGTCCAACCGGGTGGTGGTGATGAGCCCGCGCCCGGGACGGATCATCGCCGATCTCGCGATCGCGGCCCCCTATCCCCGCGGTCGCGATTTCCGCCACGAGCCCGATTACGCCCGCTCCTGCCGCGCCGTCTCCGACGCCCTGGCCGCGGCGATGACGCCATGAGACGCGCGCGCCATCGCGTCCTCGACGTCGTCATCCCCGCGATCGCGGCCGTCGCCTTCATCGGCTGCTGGGAAGCGGCGGTGCGCATCGCCCATACGCCGACCTATGTCCTGCCGGCGCCCAGCGTGATCCTGGCGACCCTGATCCGCGATCACAGCCTGCTCGGCGCGTCGCTCGTCTTCACCCTCAAGATCACCCTGGCGGCGCTGGC
>CAIUCF010000608.1 GCA_903897565.1 uncultured Rhodospirillales bacterium
CGGAGACGATTTCGCGGGGGCTGAAGGAGGTCATATGATTTCCAGCAGGATCTTCTTGTTGGTGTAGACGCAGACGTCGGCGGCGATGGCCATCGCCTTGCGGGCGATCGCCTCGGCGTCGAGACCGTCGATATCGATCAGCGCGCGGGCGGCGGACAGCGCGTAGACCCCGCCCGAGCCGATGCCGATGATGCCGTCCTCGGGCTCGAGCACGTCGCCGTTACCGGACAGGATGAGCGAGGCATCCTGGTCGGCGACGGCCATCATCGCTTCGAGCCGACGCAGATAGCGATCAGTGCGCCAGTCCTTGGCGAGCTCGACGCAGGCGCGGGTGAGCTGGCCGCCATGCTGCTCGAGCTTGGCCTCTAGCCGCTCGAACAGGGTCATCGCGTCGGCCGTGGCGCCGGCGAAGCCGGCGATCACCGAGCCGTTGCCAAGGCGGCGGACCTTGCGGGCATTGGACTTGACGATGGTCGCGCCCATCGAGACCTGGCCGTCACCGGCGAGCACCACCCGGCCGCCCTTGCGGACGCTCAGGATGGTCGTGCCGTGCCAGACAATGGAATTCGGATCAGACATGGAGGTTCCTTGGGCAAGCGGCTCGCGTCGTCGTCCCTTAGGCTCGGGCGGCGGCCGATGACACGATCCGGTCTGGAGTTCATGGGAGAAGATTTGGGGAGTCCTGGGCCGAGATCAAGGCGGGGTATCGGGATGCCTCCGACCCAGCTCCGACATCCCCGCGAAGGCGGGGATCCATCCTGCCACCGATCGGTCGCGCGACAGATGGACCCCCGCCTTCGCGGGGGTGACAAACCATATAGAGTGGCGCCCCGTCAGATCGCGCAGGAAATCCCGGTGCCGCGCAGGCCGCAATAGCCGCCGGGGTTCTTGTCGAGATATTGCTGGTGATAGGCCTCGGCATAGTAGAACGGGCCAGCCTGGGCGATCTCGGTCGTGATCTCGGGGAAGCCCTTGGTCTTCAGCGCCGCGGCATAGGCGAGGCGGGAGTTCTCGACGCGGTCGAGCTGCGCCGGGTCGCTCCAATAAATGGCAGAGCGATACTGGGTGCCGACATCATTGCCCTGGCGCATGCCCTGGGTCGGGTCATGGGCCTCCCAGAACACCTTCAGGATCGCCTCGAGCGAGATCTGCGCCGGATCGAAGGCGACCAGCACCACTTCGGTGTGACCGGTGCGACCGCTGCAGACTTCCTCATAGGTCGGGTTCGGCGTGAAGCCGCCGGCATAGCCGGCCGCGGTGGTATAGACACCGGGCAGGCGCCAGAACAGGCGCTCGGCGCCCCAGAAACAGCCCAGGCCGAGCACGATCTGCTCGATCCCTTTAGGGAAGGGCGGGGTCATCGTGACGTTCTTCACGCGATGGAGGGGCGGCACCGCGATCGGCGTGGTCCGCCCGGGCAGCGCTTCTTCGGGTTTCGGCAGGCGGGACTTGGTGGATGAACCAAACATCTTCGACTCCCTGGAATGCGGTGAAACGGTGGCTCGAGTTTACGCCGCGACGCGGTCGCGGACGAGTCCCATCGCCAACCATATGGGTGCGAGCATGATGGCGGCCCCGAGGAAATACGGCAGGCCAGACCCGCCGACCGTGTAGGCGATGCCGGCAAAGGCCGGTCCGGCGACGCGGGCGAAGCTGCCGACCGACTGGTTCACGCCGAGGATCACACCCTGCTCCAGGGCGCTGGCCTCGCGCGACACCAGCGAGGAGATCATCGGCGAGGTTGTCGCCATGCCGCTGGCAAGGCAGAAATTGGCGAGGACCGCCATCCAGAGGCTGTACGCCGATGCCAGCAGGAACAGGCCGATCGTGATCAGGATGAGGCCGGCGATGAGCAACCGCTCTTCGGGGATGGTCTTGGCGAGGCGACGAACGACACCGCTTTGCATCACGACCAGGGTGGCGCCGACGAAACCGAACATATAGCCGACCTGCTGCGGCCCCCAATGCATGCGGTCATGGCCCCAGAGCCCGAAGGTGGTCTCCATGCCGGCGAAGGCGAAGGTCGTGACGAAGAACAGCGCCATCAAAATCCGCAGCCGCGGCCGCGAGAAGGCATCGGTGATCTGCGCGAGCCGGCCCATGCGCGGGCCGAGGGTCGCGCGGCGCTCGGCGGGGAAGGATTCCTTCAGGCTGAAAATTGCGATGACGAGGGCCAGCAGCGAGAACAGCGCCGCGGCGTAGCCCGGCAGCGTGACGGAAAAGCTGGTGGGATGGGGTCCGGCGAGGACACCACCGATCAATGGTCCGCACATGAAGCCGAGGCCGAAGGCGCCGCCCATCGCCGCCATCCCGCGAGCCCGGGTCTGCGGCGTCGTCACGTCAGCGATATAGGCCTGGCAGACCGAGATATTGCCGGCCGAGGCGCCCTGCAGCGCCCGCGCCGCGAACAGCACCCAGAGCGCGTCGGCGTGGCTCATCCACAGATAGGAGGCGATCGAGGCGGCGATGCTGGCATAGAGCGCCGGCTTGCGGCCGTATTGGTCGCTGAAGCGGCCCCAGAGCGGCGCCGAGAACAGCTGAAACAGCGAGTACATCGACAGCATCGCCGTCACCTCGAACGGCGAGGCGGCGAAACGCTTGGCGAAGAAGGGCAGCAAGGGGATGACGATCCCGAAGCCCACGAGGTCGATGAAGACCACCAGCAGCAAGATAGGCATGGCCGCACTCAATACCGGCAAAGCGGCATCCTGCCTAGGGATTCGTGGCGCCGGCCCTGCGTTATTAGGTCTCACTCGCAAGCTCGCTATGCGCGCGAGTCTTGCGTTGCAAATGCGGGAACTATTTCCACGAGGTCTAGGTAATATATTACCACATACAAAATAATAACGATCACATTTCGCCGATGTGTAATTCTTTACTTCATCTTAACTGCCGGTATGTCACATTAATAACAGTAAAATACCCGAATTATCGGCCATTATATTTCGATGTAATTGCGTCTTTTTTATCAGCGATTGCGTAGCTCAGCTAACATCGGGCACGCCGAACGTCCTATCAAGAGCAAGAGGTCAGGTGGTCATGTCGGTAAGCAACCTAACGATCATGCAA
>CAIUCF010000609.1 GCA_903897565.1 uncultured Rhodospirillales bacterium
CGCGCGGCTTCGCGATCGGAGCGGGTATGGGTCGAGCGCGGCAGCATACCGTATTCCGCGGTTACCCAACCCGAGCCGGTATTGCGCAGGAACGGCGGCACCTTCTCGTCGATGCTGGCCGTGCACAACACGTGGGTGTCGCCAAATTTCGCGAGGCAGGAGCCTTCGGCGTATTTCGAGACATGGGGCTCTAGGCTGACAGCGCGAAGCTGATCGACAGCGCGACCGGAGGGACGGGACATGGCAGAGGCTTCTCGCTTTATCGTGCAGGGACTGGAACGCGAGGATTACCCCGCCTATGCTGGTCCGTCTACCCTTGCATCGGACACCCCTCCCGCGCGACAGTGCCGCTCGGGTCGCCGGTCCTGCGATCCCCATGACGTGCTGTTGGAGAGAGATGTTGTCCGCCCATTCGAAAGCCCCGCTTCCTGCCGAAAACACCCGGGAAATCGTCGCCACCTACGGTGATCGCACGAGTTTCGAGGCTGCCGTCGCCGCCTTGCTCGCCGCCGGCTTCGACCGCACCGACCTCTCGGTATTGGCAAGCCACGACAGTCTCGAAGTGGCGGGCGACATCGCCGGATATCACCGCGAAGACGGCAAGGAGTTGGTCTCCGCGCTCGGCCAGCAATTGACGTGGCTCGAGCCTGTCACCATTGCCGGCACCCTGTTCTCTGCGGCCGGCCCGATCGGGGCCGCCGTGGCCGCCATCATCGCCGCCGCGGCGGGAGCGGTGACCTTGCGCCCGCTGCTCGACGAGGTCACTGAGAACGCGCATGCCGGCAGCTTTACCGACGCGGTCAGCGCCGGCCATATCCTGCTCTGGGTCCGCACCGCAACGGCGGAGCGAGTCGCCCGTGCGGAGCAGTTGTTGACGACCACCGGCGGCACCGGACTCGCCCGCTTGGCGGTTCCGCGGCGGGAAACGCCTGGGAGCGCCTGATTCCGTCCGGGAATCGTCGTGCCCCACCCCTGGTCGATTGATACCTAGCCAAGATAGGTTCTGATACCAGATACAGCAAGATTGCGGGCTCGCCGGGCTGGCACTCGCGCCGGTTCAGGAGTAGTGGTGTCGCCTCGCGCGTAATTCAAGAACGAAGCGGCTCCCGGGCGCACCATCATTGAGCGCAATGCCGCAGGATTGAAGCCGGGATACAGGAGAGACGACAATGGATACGAATAAGGGGCGCGTTACCGAGGCAGAAGCGCTCGACTTTCATTCCAAGGGCAAGCCCGGCAAGATCGAGATCACTCCGACCAAGCCGCTGACCAGCCAGCGCGACCTGTCCCTCGCCTATTCGCCTGGCGTCGCCTACCCCTGCCTCCACATTGCGCGCGATCCGTCGACCGCTTATGACTATACCTCGAAGGGCAATCTGGTCGCCGTCATCTCCAATGGCACCGCGGTGCTCGGCCTCGGCGATCTCGGCGCCCTCGCCTCGAAGCCGGTCATGGAAGGCAAGGCCGTCCTCTTCAAGCGCTTCGCCGATATCGATTCGATCGATCTCGAGGTCTCGACCACCGATGTCGACGAGTTCGTCAATTGCGTGCGCTATCTCGGCGTCAGCTTCGGCGGCATCAATCTCGAAGACATCAAGGCGCCGGAATGCTTCATCATCGAGCAGCGGCTGCGCGAGCTGTGCGATATCCCCGTCTTCCACGATGACCAGCACGGCACCGCGATCATCGCCGCGGCCGGCCTGATCAACGCCTGCAATCTCACCGATCGCGATTTCTCGACCCTGAAGATCGTGCTCAACGGCGCTGGCGCGGCCTCGATCGCCTGCATCGAGCTCGCCAAGGCGATGGGCGTGCGCCACGAAAACGTCATCATGTGCGATACCAAGGGCGTGATCTACCAGGGTCGTACCGAGGGCATGAACCAGTGGAAATCGGCCCATGCCGCGGTCACCGACCGTCGCACGCTGGCCGAAGCCCTGGAAGGCGCCGACGTCTTCCTGGGCTTGTCGGTCAAGGGCGCCGTGACGCAGGACATGATCCGTAAAATGGCGCCGAGCCCGATCATCTTCGCGATGGCCAACCCCGACCCGGAGATCACGCCGGAAGACGTCAAGGCGGTGCGCCCCGACGCGCTGGTCGCGACCGGACGCTCCGACTACCCCAACCAGGTCAACAACGTCCTCGGCTTTCCTTATATCTTCCGCGGCGCACTCGACGTCCGCGCCTCGACCATCAACGAAGAGATGAAGATCGCGGCCGCCGAGGCGCTCGCCGCCCTCGCCCGCGAGGATGTGCCCGACGAAGTCTCCGCCGCCTATTCGGGCCGCCATCTGTCCTATGGCCCGGAATACCTGATCCCGGCGCCGTTCGATCCGCGCCTGATCAGTCATGTCCCGGTCGCCGTGGCCAAGGCGGCGATGGATTCCGGGGTAGCGCGCAAGCCGATCCTCGACCTCAACGCCTATGCCCGCCAGCTCGCGGGCCGCATGAACCCGATCGCTGCCAGCCTGCAGGGCATCTTCGAATCGGTGCGCCGCACGCCGAAGCGGGTGGTGTTCGCCGAAGGCGAGGAAGAGAAGGTCATTCGCGCGGCGCAGGAATACCGCAATACCGGCTACGGCGAAGCGATCCTGGTCGGCCGCGAGGAGATCGTGCGCGAGAAGGCGAAATCGCTCGGCATCTCGTCGCTCGACGGGCTCGAAATCCACAATGCGCGGCTGAGCCACGCCAACAAGACCTACACCGATTTCCTGTTCAAGCGGCTGCAGCGTCAGGGCCATCTCTATCGCGACTGCCAGCGCATGGTGAACCAGGACCGCAACGTCTTCGCCGCCTGCATGGTGGCGATGGGCGATGCCGACGCCATGGTGACGGGCACCACGCGCAGCTGGTCGAGTTCGTTCGACGAGATCACCCGTGTGCTCGATCCCAGCCCGAACCGCAAGGCGTTCGGCCTGACCATGCTGGTGGCCCGCGGTCGCACGGTCTTCCTCGCGGACACCAATATTCACGAACTGCCGAGCGGCGAGGCCCTGGCCGACATCGCCTTCCAGACCGCCGAGGCAGCGCGGCGCATGGGAACGGCACCCCGGGTGGCGCTGCTCTCGTTCTCGAGTTTCGGCGATCCCAGCTCAGCGACGGTCGCCCGGGTTCGCGAAGCGGTCGCGATTCTGGATCGCCGAGTCGTCGATTTCGAATATGACGGCGAGATGGCCGCCGACATCGCGCTCGATTACGATCTGATGCGGCGGACCTACCCGTTCTGCCGCCTGACCGGCCCGGCCAATGTCCTGATCATGCCCGATCTCACCTCGGCCAACATCACCTCGAAAGTGATGCAGCATCTCGGCGGTGGCACCGTCATCGGACCGATGCTGACCGGCTTGTCGAAATCGGCCCAGATCGTCGAGATGGGCGCCACGGTCACGGATATCGTCAATCTGGCTGCGATCGCAGCCCATGACGCCGGGAGCTGACCCCGGAGGCGCGCACCCTCACGAAACGGTAACGCAATTGTCGCAAATCGAGCTTAATGATGGGCTGGAAGTTCGGCCCTGAGGAAAAGCTCGTGGACAAGACAGCCTGCGCCCGGATGTCGCTGGGATGAATATGCGTTCCCTATTGCTGCCATTCGTGGTGGGAAGCCTGCTCCTGTTTTCTGTGACGGTGGGATTATTCTTGGTCGGGCGGATCGGGGTTGCGCCGCTGATGGCAGCCTTCGCCTGCGTGGCGATCGGCAACGTCCTCATGATTCGGCTGCATCTCGACGGCTTCCACGGCCTGCGTCGCGCCATCGTCAGGCTGGCACGCAATATCGACGATCCGCCTGAGATCGTGTTCGCCAGTCCCGCCGTCGATGCCGTGTGGCGCAACAGCCTGCGGGTCGCTTCGGCCGGCAAGCGACGCGCCCAGAACCTCCGCAAGGAACTCGACGGCGTCACCGAGATCCTGACGACCTTTCCCGATCCCTTGCTCTTGATCAACGCTCGCCGCGAGATCGTCGACGTCAACGCCGCGGCGCGCGAGCTGTTCGGCGAAGCCCTGGTGCGGCGCGACCTTTCGGCGGCGATCCGCAATCCCGCCATCCTCGACGCGGCCGACGCCGTGCTTCGCGGCCTCGAGGGCGCCGTGATCGAGTTCGAGGTCGCAGCCCCGGTGGAACGGCAATTCAGTGCCCGCGTCCTTGCGCTGCCGCGCGCGAAGATCGGGCCCGAGGACGAATCCGTGGCGGACCTCGCGGAAGAAGACCGCGACCTCGAGGTATTTCCAATCGATCCCGGGCTGTTGGATCGCGAGCGTCCGGTCGCGCTGATCGTCCTGCACGATCTCACGGCTCTCAAGCGAACCGAGCAGATGCGCGTCGATTTCGTCGCCAATGCCAGCCACGAATTGCGCACACCTCTATCCGCGCTGCTTGGCTTCATCGAAACCTTGCAAGGCCCCGCCGCGGACGACTACGAGGCGCAGAAGCGCTTCCTCGGCATCATGCACGAACAGGCGGCGCGGATGACGCGGCTGGTCGAGGATCTGCTGTCGTTGTCGCGAATCGAGATGAACGAACACCTGGTGCCGACCAACCACGTCTCGATCGCCTCGATCCTGAATAATCTGATCCAGTCGCTGGAGCTCAAAGCGGCCGCGCACAGTAGTACCAAGGAGCTGCGGCTCGGTGCTGCGGATCAGGAGGTCGTCGGCGACTCCGACGAATTGCTTCAGGTCTTCCAGAACCTGATCGACAACGCGCTCAAATACGGACGCCCGAACAGCACGGTGACGATTTCGACCGGGCCCTCGAGCCGAATTCGCTCAGGTCTCGCCGTTTCGGTCTCCGATCAGGGCGACGGCATCCCACGGATGCATCTACCCCGCCTTACCGAACGCTTCTACCGCGTCGATACCGCCCGCTCGCGCCGACTCGGCGGTACCGGTCTGGGCCTCGCGATCGTCAAGCATATCGTCAACCGCCATCGCGGCTTCCTGGAGATCGACAGCGAGATCGGGGTCGGCTCGGTGTTTACGGTCCATCTCAGACTGGCCGCGGCGAGCGGGCAGCAGGCCAGCTCCCTGGAGCCATCGCGTCGGGTCGCAACCGACATCGTCTGACGGCCGCGCACATGGCTGCCCGCACCAATGTGTTACTCAGTCGCAACCTATTTGTCATCGAACTGTAACACGGCGCGGCTACCACTCTCGGTGTGCCGTGGCGCAGCTAGCGACGCGACGAACGTATAGATATAGCAGGAGAAGCTCCCGTGAACATGATCACCACGAAGCTGTTGGGCGTTTTCGCCGTCGGCGCCGTCACACTGGCATCGATCGGATCCGCCCAGGCGATCGACATTTCAGGAGCAGGGGCAACTTTCCCCTATCCGATCTATTCCAAGTGGGCAGAGACCTATAAGGCGACCACCGGGATCGGCCTGAACTACCAGTCGATCGGCTCGGGTGGCGGCATCAAGCAGATCAAGGCGAAGACCGTCGACTTCGGTGCGACCGACGCGCCGATGACCGGTTCTGAACTGAGCGAGGCCGGGCTGACGCAGTTCCCGATGGTCATCGGCGGCATCGTGCCCGTCGTCAACATCCCCGGGATCGCCTCCGGCCAGCTGAAGCTGACCGGCCCCATCCTCGCCGATATCTATCTCGGCAAGGTCACCTCGTGGAAGGACCCGGAGATCGCGGCCGTCAACCCCGGCCTCGCGCTCCCAGATCTCTCGATCGCACCGATCTACCGCTCCGACGGTTCGGGCACGACCTACAACTTCACCTACTACCTGGCAGCTGTGAAGCCGGAATGGAAAGACACCGTCGGCGTCAACAAGGCGGTCGATTTCCCGGTCGGTCTCGGCGGCAAGGGCAACGAGGGCGTCGCCGCCTTCACCAGCCGTACCGCGGGTTCGATCGGTTATGTCGAATACGCCTATGCCTTGCAGAACAACCTGCCCTTCGCGCTGATGCAGAACAAGGACGGCAACTTCGTCGCGCCGAATTCCGCGGCGTTCCAGGCCGCCGCCGCAGGCGCCGACTGGTCGTCGGTGCCGGGCTTCGGCCTGATCCTCGCCAACCAGGCGGGCGCTTCGACTTGGCCGATGACGGCCGCGACCTTCATCCTGATGTACAAGAAGCAGGACAAGCCCGACGTCGCCAAGGCGGCGCTGTCGTTCTTCGACTATGCTCTGACGAAGGGTCAGCAGGACGCCCTCAAGCTCGACTACGTCCCGCTTCCCGACGCCCTGGTGCAGCAGATCGAAGGCTCCTGGAAGACGATCACGGCGGCCGACGGCAGCGTGATCTGGAAGTAACTTCGCGGTTTCGGGTATATCCCGGTCCGATGCGGAGACGCGTCGGACCGGGTTCTATGGTCAGTTCGAAGGATCGGGATCGTGACGGATAGTGCGACCATATCGACGGCGGGAGCGACGAAGAAGCCGTCGCTGACCCTCAGGGGTCCGCAGAAGTTGTTCGACCTCCTATTCGGTGGCAGCACGGTATTCTTTGCCGCGCTCGTGTTGTTGATCCTGGGTGGTGTCGTTTACTCCCTGGTGTCGGGCTCACGCCTTGCCTTCGCGACCTTCGGCCCTGACTTCATCGTTTCGCAATTCTGGAATCCCGTCACGGGACGGTTCGGCGCCCGCGCGCCGATTTACGGCACCCTGATCACTTCGGCGATCGCGATGCTGTTCGGTGTCCCGATCAGCTTCGGCATCGCGGTCTTTCTGACGGAAGTCTGCCCGCCGGCGCTCAAGCGCCCGCTCGCCGTCGCCATCGAACTCCTGGCCGGCATCCCCAGCATCATCTACGGCATCTGGGGCCTGTTCTTTCTGGCGCCCTTCATGCAGTCCTATGTCGAGCCGCTTCTGACCTCTACCTTGGGCCATATACCCGGCATCGGCATCCTGTTCAGCGGCCCGCCGCTCGGCATCGGCATCCTGACGGCCGGGATCATTCTGGCGATCATGATCATCCCTTTCATCTCGTCGATCATGCGCGAAGTGTTCGAGACCGTGCCGGTGATGCTCAAGGAATCCGCCTACGGCATCGGCTGCACGACCTGGGAAGTGATGTGGAATATCGTGCTGCCCTATACCCGCGTCGGGGTCATCGGCGGCATCATGCTCGGCCTCGGCCGCGCCATGGGCGAGACGATGGCCGTCACTTTCGTGATCGGTAATTCGCACCGGATCGCGAACTCGCTGCTCGCTCCGGGTCAGACGATCTCCTCGACGCTCGCGAATGAATTCACCGAGGCGACCGAGGATCTGTACACGTCGTCCCTGATCGCCCTCGGGTTGATCCTGTTCGTGATTACCTTCATCGTCCTCAGCGGCGCCAAGATCCTCCTGATCCGCGCCAACCGCCAGGCAGGGAACTAGCAGCATGGCGACGACTTTCGACATGACGCGCTATCGCGGCCGGCAGGCGAGCAGCAAGATCGCCCTCGGCCTGGCCTGTGCGGCAACCTCGGTCGGCCTGTTCTTCCTCGGCACGATCCTCCTGACCCTGCTGTGGAACGGCCTCAGCGCGCTCCATCCGTCGATCCTGACCGAGATGACACCGGCGCCGGGCAGCAAGGGCGGTCTTCTCAACGCGATCGCCGGCACCGTCGCCATGACCGCCGTCGGCGTCGCGATCGGTACACCCGTCGGCATCCTCGCCGGGACCTGGATCGCGGAATACAGCCGCGGCAGCGTGCTCGCCCAGACCGTGCAGTTCGTCAACGACATCCTGCTCAGTGCGCCGTCGATCATCATCGGTCTGTTCGTGTACGAGCTGATGGTCGTGCCGATGGGTCATTTCTCGGCCTGGGCCGGCAGCATCGCCCTCGCCATTCTGGTCATTCCGGTGGTCCTGCGCACGACGGTCGACATGCTCGGGCTGGTGCCGAACGCACTGCGCGAAGCTGCGGCCGCTCTCGGCACCCCCGAAATGGCGGACGGTGACGATGGTCTGCTATCGCGCCGCGCTGCAGGGCATGCTCACCGGCGTCATGCTCGCAGTCGCCCGGGTCAGCGGCGAGACGGCACCCTTGCTGTTTACCGCGCTCAACAACCAGTTCTGGAGCACCAACATGGACGCGCCGATGGCGAACCTGCCGGTGGTGATCTTCCAGTTCGCGCTTAGCCCCTACCAGGATTGGCAACACCTCGCCTGGGGCGGCGCCATCCTGATTACCTTCACGATCCTGATCCTCAACATCCTCGCCCGCTTCCTCGCCACATTGAGCAGTCTGAAGCAATGAGCACAGAACCCATGCAAGCGCCCATCGACGGCCCCGAAGACTCGACCCCGGATGAATACGGGGCACGGCGCGGCGCGCCGTTCGAAGGCAAGGCGTCCGGCGTGACGCCGGTCAACAAGATGGTCATCCGCGACCTCCGCTTCTACTACAAGAAGTACGAGGCGCTGAAGGGCATCAACATGGCGCTGTATGACAAGCATGTCACGGCGTTCATCGGCCCCTCGGGCTGCGGCAAGTCCACCTTGCTGCGCGTCCTCAACCGGATGTCCCAGCTCTATCCGGGCCAGTACGCGACCGGCGAAATCCTGGTCGACGGCCAGAACATCCTCGACCCGAAGCTCGATCTCAACCTGCTGCGGGCCAAGATC
>CAIUCF010000610.1 GCA_903897565.1 uncultured Rhodospirillales bacterium
GCGTGGCGCGCCGGTCGAGTCGTAGAACAGGCGGTGATTGGCCGAGGCCGCGTGCGGCAGGACAGCGGCGGCGTCGACATCGGGCGACTTGGCCGCCGCGTGGATAAGCTTAGCTGCGCCATGGGCGCCGAGCAGGAAAGACAGCCGCAATTCCGCATCGCTCGGCGCGCGATGCAGCGAATGCGACAGCTGGGCGCGATTGTCGTCGAGATAGAACGCCGCCGCCCGCGCCGACACCGCGAGATCGTCGCGAAGCGCCAGCACGTCCTTGAGCACGGCGGGATCGGCGATCGTCGGGCGGCCCTTGGCGTTGTCGACGATCTGAGCGAGCAGCTCCGGCTTCACGCCGAGTGCAGCGCCGTGGCTGCGCAGCAACGACAGCCAGGTCGTCTTGACGAACTGGAACGGACCATGGGCGCCGGTGCGATGATTTTCGGCATGGGCCTTGAAGCCACTCTCCCCGGCGACCAGCGACAGCAGAGTGGCGAAATCATGGCCGCCGACTCCACCCGGCTGACGGGCGAGCACGGCCAGCTGATCGTACAACGCGGCGCGGGCGGCGTGGTCGCTATGGTGCTGGGTCGCAATTGTCGCGGTCACGTCAAGTCACTCTCGGGCGCAGGATCGGGGCTGGGGTGGCGCCACTATCAGCCCGGCATCGCTAACGAATCATTGACGCAAGCCCGGGGCGGAACGATGCCGCGCCGCCGCAGCACACACCGGCCTCCCGCGAGGACCGCTTGACGTTGAAATCTTCCCTCGCCTAGTGTTCACGACTTTCGTATGGGTGCGACCTGCCGTATAGGTGACCTGCGTCATACGCGATCAGGCTTTACAATCGGAACCCGCCTTCCCAACTCTTATCGCTACGACCGAAACCCGGAGTAACTGGAAATGTCCACCACCAAAGTCACCGACGCCACGTTCGAGGCCGATGTTCTGGCCGCGCCCGGGCCCGTGCTTGTCGATTTCTGGGCTGAATGGTGCGGTCCCTGCAAGGCGATCGGCCCTGCGCTCGAAGACATCGCCGCCCAGCTCGACGGCAAGGTGACGATCGCGAAGCTGAATATCGACGAAAACCCACAGACCCCCGGCCGGTACAACGTCAGCGCCATCCCGACCCTGATCCTGTTCAAGAACGGCCAGATCGCGGCGCAGAAGATCGGCGGCGCGCCCAAGAGCAAGCTGCTCGAGTGGCTGACGACCCAGGTCTGAGGACGACGATGTCCCGGAAGACGGCCTAGCGGGCTGTCTTCCGGTCGCTCGTATAGATCGCGAGCGCCAGCCAGATGGCGACACAGCCGGCGAAGCGAAGCTTGCTCATCGGCTCGCCATAGACCAAGACCCCCATCACGAACTGCATCGTCGGATTGACGTAGAAGATGATGCCGAGCGTCGCCATCGGCAGCCGCCGAGCCGCGGCCGAATACAGCACCAGCGGCAGCACCGTCACGATTCCCGTGCCGACGATCAGCGCCTCGGTAAGCCCTGGCAGCGACCCGCCGAAATGCAGAGTACCCTGCTGTGCGCACCACCAGATGTAAGCGGCAGCCGCAGGCAGGAGCAGCGCGTTTTCCACCGCCACTCCCGGCACGGCATCGGCGCGGACGATCTTGCGGCACAATCCGTAGCCGCCGAAGCTGCCCGCGAGGAACAGCGACAGGAAGATATCCTTTCCCGCCGCGACCATGAACAGCAGCACGCCGAATCCGGCCACGGCGCAGGCGATCGCCTGACGCCGCGACAGTTTCTCCTTGAGGATGATCCAGCCCAACAGCACATTGACGAGCGGCAGGATGAAATACCCGAGACTGCTTTCGACGACGTGACCGGTCGTGACGCAGATCACGAACACCAGCCAGTTGATCGCGATCAGCGCCGCCGACAGCGCCAGCAGCGCCAAGGTGCGCGGCGTCCGCCAGATCGCCAGAAATTCCCGGGTCTTGCCCGTCAGCGGCAACAGCACCGCGAGCAGCACCACCGACCAGCCGATGCGCTGAGCGACCAGTTCGTAAGGCGAGACCGCGGAGAGCAGGCGGAAATAGCTCGGGAAACAGCCCCAGCACAGCGCCGCGCCCAGACCGAGCGCCAGCCCGACCCGGTTGTTGCGCCGCTTCAGTTCAAGCGCGAGGGCGTCGGGCAAGGCCGGCTCCACATCCTGCCAGCGCCAGCCAGCCGAGCATCATCGTCACGCCGCCGATCGGGATGATCATGTCGATCACCGGGTGGCCGGCGAGGGCATGCAGGGTAATCCCGCCGCTGAAGAGGCCGACACCGATGAGGAACAGCGCCCCCGCGAGCAGCGCGAGGCGGCGGGCCCGCTTGGGGATAGCGAGCTGCGCGAGCACCCCGCCCCCGAGCATCGCGACGGCATGGACGAGCAGATAGCGCGACGCGATATCGAGCAGATCGCGGCTCGCGGGATTTCCCGCCGCGAGATGGCTGCCGGCCGCGCCGATCGCGACGCCCGCGAAACCGGCGAGCCCCGCCGCGATCACCAGCACTCTTTCCATCGCCCATCCCGACTCTAAAATGACGCTCGCGTCGATTAGCACGGCGATCACATCCGCAGATAACCGCTGTTCTCGCGCCTGCCGGGCGTAATTGACAGGGCAGACCCTATCGGCTTGGCCGCGGCGGCGTCTCGGGGGTAGGATGGTGGTCTGTTTTCGCCTATCAGCCAACACGAGTGAATCATGCCGAGTTTCGACATCGTCTCCAAAACCGATATCCCCGAGGTCGATAATGCCCTGGGCAATATCCGCCGCGAAATCGAGACCCGCTTCGACTTCAAGGGCTCGAAATGCTCGATCGAGCGCAAGGAAAACACCCTGACCCTGCTCGCCGACGACGAGCCCAAGCTCAACCAGATGCACGAGCTGCTGAAGATCCACCTGACCCGGCGCAAGGTCGATCCCTCTGCACTCGACTTCAAGACCCTGGAGCGCGCCTCGGGCGACACGGTGCGCCAGGAGATCATCGTCAAGCAGGGCATCGAGAAGGAATTGGCCAAGCGCCTGGTCAAAGACATCAAGGACAGCAAGCTCAAGGTCCAGGTCGCGATCCAGGGCGACGAGCTGCGCGTCACCGGCAAGAAGCGCGACGATCTACAGGAGGCGATTGCCTTCGTGAAAGGCCTGAAGGTCGACCAGCCGCTGCAGTACCTCAATTTCCGCGACTGACGCCGGCATGAGCATCCTCAAGATCGCGCGCATGGGCCACCCGATCCTGCGCGGGGTTGCGGCCGCGATCGCCGATCCAACCGCGCCGGAGATCCGCCAGCTCGTGGACGACATGATCGAGACCTGTCTCGATGTCGGCGGCGCCGGGCTCGCGGCGCCGCAGGTCCATGTGCCGCTGCGCCTGGTGCTGTTCAGGGTGCCGTCGGAGCGGCTTTCCGGCCGCGAGCACGACACCGCGATGGAGCTCTCGGTCTTGATCAACCCGGTCATCACCCCGCTCTCAGACGAGCGCGAGCTGGGTTGGGAAGGCTGTCTCTCGGTCCCCGGCCTGCGCGGCGCGGTGCCGCGCTGGACTCGGATCCGCTATACCGGGCTCGATCACGACGGCGCACCGATCGATCGTATCGCCGAAGGCTTCCATGCCCGCGTCGTCCAGCATGAATGCGACCATCTCGACGGTGTCCTCTACCCGCAGCGCATGGAGGATCTCTCCCTGCTCGGCTTCGTCGAGGAAATCGCGCGCTATCCCATCCCCCTGCGTCGCGAATCCAGCCCAGGAGCCACGCCATGACCGAGAGCGATCCGCAAGTGCAGAAGGACGCCCTGCTCGAGGCGATCCTGCCCGACGTCGTGTTCGACGGCTGGAGTCCATCCGCGCTCAATCATGCCGCGGCGCAGCTCGGCATCGATCAGACCGTGCTCGAGACAATTCTTCCGGGCGGCGCCGTCGAGCTGGCGCGTTGGCTCGATGATTGGGCCGACCGCCGCATGATTGCGGCGCTGGAGGCCCATGATCTGGCATCCCTGCGCACCCACCAGCGCCTGATCCTCGGCATCCGCCTGCGGCTCGAAGCGCTGGCGCCCTATCGCGAGGCGGTGCGCCGCGCGATCGTGCTCAACGCGCCACCCTTCGCGCTGATCAGGGCGCCCGAAGCGGTCTACCGCACCGTCGACGCCCTGTGGTATTGCGCCGGCGACACCGCCACTGATTTCAATTTCTATACCAAGCGCGCTTTGCTTGCCGCCGTTTACAGCGCGACAGTGCTGTACTGGCTCGATGATCGCACCGAGGGTCTGACCGATACCTGGGACTTTCTCGACCGCCGAATTGCCGACGTCCTGGCGATCCCGAAGCTCACCGGCACCATCAAGCGGCGGATTCGCAGCCTGTTCTCGCCGTTCAAGCCTCTTAAGACCGGGGCTTGAGCGTGGTGACGTGGCCCATCTTGCGACCGACGGGCGCGTCCTTCTTGCCGTAGAGATGCAGCTTGGTGCGCGGCTGCTCGAGCCACGACGCCCAGGTCTCGACTTCCGGCCCGATCAAATTACGCATCTCAGCATCGGAATGGCGATCGGTGCTGCCCAGCGGCAGACCGGTGATGGCGCGCACCAGCTGTTCGAACTGGTCCGTGTAGCAGGCGTCCATCGTCCAGTGACCCGAATTATGCGGCCGCGGCGCCAGTTCGTTGACGAGGACGCGGTCGTCGCGGGTCACGAACATCTCGACCGCAAGCAGGCCCTTGACGTCGAGCGCATTGGCAATGCCGAGCGCCGCCGCTTCGGCCGCAGCGGCAACGGCGGAACTGACCCGCGCCGGCGCGATCGTGCGGTCGAGGATGTGATGGGCGTGGTGATTCTCGACGGCGGGATAGGCCGCGACCGCGCCGTCGAGGCCGCGGGCCACGATCACCGAGACCTCGCAACGGAACTCGACGAAGCCTTCGAGGATGCCCTGCGCGCCGCCCATCTGCCGCCACGCGACGCCGGCGTCGGACAGGCGATCCACGGCCACCTGACCCTTGCCGTCATAGCCCATGCGGACGCTCTTCAGGATCGCGCGGCCCTCGAGCCCCAGCAGCGCCGCGTGCAGTTCCTCGACATTGTTGATCGCCTGATAGGGCGCCGTACCGACACCGATGCCGCGGATGAAATCCTTCTCCAGCAGCCGATCCTGGGTCACCCGCAGGACCTCGGCACCGGGCAGGACCGGCCGGATCGGCAGGATCGCGGATACGGTCTCGAGCGGGATATTCTCGGTCTCGTAGGTGACGACGTCGACGGTCTCGGCGAAGCGCCGCAGCGCCGCCGCATCGTCGAATCGGCCGATCGTGACCAACGGCGTCACCTGACTGCCGGGGCTGTCGACCTCGGTGGCGAAGATATGGGTGCGAAATCCCAGCCGCGCCGCAGCCAGCGCCGTCATGCGGCCGAGCTGGCCCCCGCCGAGAATGCCGATGGTGGCGCCGGGGCTCAGCATCAGACGCTCGTCACCGTCGCGTCGCTCACCGGCGAATCGGCGACACTAGCGGTCTGATTCGCGCGCCAAGCGTCTAGCGCTGCAGCAATCGCGGTATCGTTGAGCGCCAAAATGCTCGCTGCCAGCAGCGCAGCATTGATCGCGCCGGCCTTGCCGATCGCCAAAGTTCCCACAGGAATACCACCCGGCATCTGGACAATCGAAAGCAGTGAATCCATGCCCTTGAGCGCATGGCTTTCGACCGGGACTCCGAGCACGGGTAAGGGTGTCAATGCCGCCACCATGCCGGGCAGATGAGCGGCACCGCCGGCGCCGGCAATAATCACCTTAACCCCTTGATCTCGCGCCGCTTTTGCAAAGGAGACCAGGCGGTCCGGGGTGCGGTGCGCCGAGACGATCTTCGCCTCGAACGGGATCGCCAGGGTCGTCAGTGTCGCGGCGGCATGGCGCATGGTTTCCCAATCCGACTGGCTGCCCATGACGATCGCGACAGGAACCGTCGGAAGAATTGACAAACCACTGCTCCTTTCATTTGAGCATTTGCGCGAAGTGCGCCATATATATGGAAGTAGCACCTTCGATCAAGTAAACGTCGGCTTCACGGTCTGGCGGTCCTGGTTTGAAGGATGGCAGGGATCGGAAAAGTCGACATTTCGGTCCCACAACTCTATCGATATCTGGCGGTTGGGGACAGAAGCGCCTTGAAAATTATTGACGGCAACAGAAAGACCCGCAGCACGCGGCGCACGACCGCGCTGCCGTCTCGGGCTTCGGGAGTCGATCTCCCCGAGTTTCTGAGCCAGTCGGGCCTTGACGCCGCCGATCTCAGCCCTGAGCTCGCCAACGCCTTCTCCTCCCTGCTCGGGGAAGTCATCCGGCTCCGCACCGAGCTCACCAAAGCGCGCGCCCGGGCAACCTATCTCGAGAAGCTCGCGCACGAAGATGCGCTGATGCCGGTTGCCAACCGCCGCGCCTTCATGCGCGAGCTGTCGCGGTTGCTGACCCTGGCGCAGCGCTACAGCCTGCGTTCGAGCATCATCTATATCGATCTCAACGGCATGAAGCAGATCAACGACACCTATGGCCATAACGCCGGTGACGCCGCCCTGCAGCATGTCGCGCGCATCCTGATCGACCATGTCCGTCTCGCCGATGTCGTCGCCCGGCTGGGCGGCGATGAATTCGCCGTGCTGCTCGTCAAGGCCGACCAGGAAGCGGCGGATCACAAGGCGGCGACTCTGATCTCTGCGCTCGACCGCGAACCACTGGTGTGGAACGGCGAGCTGATCAACGTCAACGCGGCCTTCGGAGTCTATTCCTTTGACGGCGGCGAGACTGCCGCCGAAGCGCTGGAGCGCGCCGACAAGGCGATGTATCGCAGCAAGCAGCTGCGCAAGGCCGCGGCGGTCGCCTCGGCGCAATAAGGCGCTACCCCGCCATGGCCGCGGTTCTGGTCTACGTCACCACGCCCGATCGGGACTGCGCCCTCCTGCTGGGCCGCACGGTCGTCGAAGAACACCTCGCGGCCTGCGCCAATGTCATCGACGGCATGACCGCGATCTTCCGCTGGAACGGCGCCATCGACGAGGCCGGCGAGGCCGTCATGCTCCTCAAGACGACCGAGGACCGGGTTAACGCCCTCACCGACCGCCTGCGCGCGCTCCACCCCTACGAGGTGCCCTGTGTCGTCGCCATCCCGATCACGGGCGGCAATCCGGATTTTCTCGCCTGGATCGCGGCGGAGACAAGCTCGGGATCATAGCGCACACCCACAACCCCTTCTCCGTCATTGCGAGCGCAGCGAAGCAATCCCGAGCCTTCAATCGCCCTGGATTGCTTCGCTGCGCTCGCAATGACGAGGTGGAAGGTTTCAGAATCGCGTCGACAGCCAGATCGCGAGTTTCGAGCCGGCGCCGATCGCGGCGCGCAGCACCGGATAGCCAGGCGTCAGCTCGGCGCCATGGGCGTGGCCGATATCGCGGTGCTCGATCTCCTCGGCGCGGAATTCTTCGATGACGCTGCGCAGTTCCGGCTCGCTGTCGCCGAGCGCCTCGGCCTGTTTCTGGTAGTGCTCCTCGATCACTTCCTCGACCGCGACCGTGCAGGCCATCGCCGCGCGCTCGCCGAGCAACGCCGTCGCCGCGCCGAGCGCGAAGCCGGCGACATCCCAGAAGGGCCGCAGCACCGTCGGCCGCACCCGCCTCGCCGCGATCATGCGGTCGAAGACCTCGCGGTGACGGATTTCCTGATCGGCCATCCGTCGGATTTCGTCGCCGAGCCGCGAGCGGCCGAGCACGGCCAATTGCCCGGCATAAATCCGGGTCGCCCCGACCTCGCCGGCATGATCGACACGGATCATCCGTCGGATCGCCTCTGCGGGCGACGGGTCGCCCGGCAGGCGTGGTTTCGCTGCCCTGAAGTTTCCGGCGTCCGATGCCATGGTCATCCCAGCCTCCGCTTGCCGCGCCGCTGCCGCAGGGCAGTCAGGCACAACGCGATCATAGCGGTCGAGAGCAGGCAGTTCCATCCCGCCAAGGACACCCCGACCACGCTCCATTGCACGACGTCGCAGCGCACCGGCGGCGTCGCCAGCAGGGTCTTGGTCAGGTCGGCGAGGCTCATATTGCCGAAATGCTGGGCGACACAGGCATCCGGCCCGGCTACCCAATGATGCTCGACCGCGACATGGTAGCCCGCGAGCACGGCCGAGACAGTGAAGAGCAGGGCGAAGACGAGGACGCAGCCGGCGTCGACTCCGCGATCGACCCAGCCGCCGTGACGCAGCGTCGCCCACAGCGAGGTCGCGACCAACGCCGTATACCAGGGGATCCGCTCCTTCAGGCACAACTCGCAGGGCTGCAGCCCCATCTGGTACTGGAAATAGAACGCGCCGCCGATCACCGCGAGACCGGCGAGGAGGATGACGAGGGAGAGACGTTCGGGGTTCATGAGCAGACGCGCAGCTCCGGAGCCTAGAGGTAATGCAGCAGCAGGAAGCCGCCGACGAGAAGGACGAGGACCACCGTCATGGTCAGCATCAGCCGCTTTTCGATGAAGGCGCGGGCCTGCTCGCCGAACCAATACAGCAGCGCGGCCTCGAGATAGAAGCGCATGCCGCGCGCGATCACCGAGGCGATCGCGAATTTGCCGAGATCGTAATGCATCACCCCGCACAGGATGGTGACGATCTTGTAGGGGATCGGCGTTGCGCCCTTGCCGACGATCAGCCAGAAGCCCCAGGCGTTGAAACTGGCCTTTGCCCGCTCGAACCCGGCCATCGAGCCGAGATGCTCGACGATCCAGACGCCGATGCTGTCGAACAGCCAATAGCCGATGGCGTAGCCGAGGAAGCCGCCGATCACCGAGCTTACCGTCGCGACACTCGCCAGCAGGAAGGCCCGCTCGCGCCGCGCCAGGATCTGCGGGATCAGCAGCAGGTCGGGCGGAATCGGGAAGAACGAGCTCTCGGCGAACGACACCGCGGCGAGCAGCCAGATGGCGCCGGGCTTTTGCGCGTGGTCGAGAAGCCAGGTCTTGAGAGGGGGACGGGCCATGATACCTGAGGAAAACGGGCTGACAGAAACGCCACCGCAGGGGCGGCAAACGCGCTGGGACCCTATCAGTCCGCCCGGCTTAGACGCAATCCATGACACTTTGCCGTAGCCCGGAGGATTTCTCTCGGTTATAAGCCCTGTTCCAGCGCCGCGGCGCCGAGGGGCCACCACCCGCTCGGCGCAGCTATATAGCGGCGCACGGGTTCGATGCGGGCGTGGTGGAACTGGTAGACGCGCCGGACTCAAAATCCGGTTCCGAGAGGAGTGTCGGTTCGATTCCGACCGCCCGCACCATTATCGATCAGCTGACGCAGACCCTTCCGCCGACGACGCC
>CAIUCF010000611.1 GCA_903897565.1 uncultured Rhodospirillales bacterium
CGCTTATCCTGTCGCGATGGGTTGAACGCCTCGAGCAGCAGCCATGGTGGCCGCGCTACGAGATCGTTCACAAGATCGGAATGCTGGCGCGCCGTGTCGCGCTGTTCCTGCTCGTCGCCGGCACCACCGCGACGGCAGCCTTCCTCATGGCGATCGTCATGGGCGCGAATGGCTGGACGATCCTGCGCCTCGCCGTGCTACTGCTGTTCACTATCAGCTTCGCCTGGCTCGCGCTGTCGTTCTGGACCTCGGTGCTCGGTTTCATCGTCCGCATCGTCGGCGGCGATCCGGCGAGCCTGTGGAGTAATCTGGAACTCGATCGCCCGCTGGTCCAGCGCACGGCACTGGTGATGCCGATCTATAACGAGGATACCGACCGCGTCGTCGCCGGTCTCGAGGCCACGCTCGCCGGTCTCGCGGCCATGGCCGATCGCGACCATTTCGACGTCTTCGTCCTCAGCGACACCACCAAGGCCGAGATCGGCACCCGCGAAGAGCAGGCGATGCGGGCGTTGCGCGCCCGCAATCTGTCGGGCGTCGAGATTTTCTACCGTCGCCGCGAGAAGAACATCGGCCGCAAGGCCGGCAATCTCGAGGATTTCGTCCGCCGCTGGGGTGGCGCCTACGCCCATATGATCGTGCTCGACGCCGACAGCGTGATGTCCGGCGACACCATCGTCTCGCTCGCCAAGCTGATGGAGCAGAACCCCCAGGCCGGCATTATCCAGACCATCCCGATCCCGGCCAATCGCGAGACACCGTTCGCCCGCATTCTCCAGTTCGCGGCGCGGCTCTACTGCCCGGTGATGGCCTCCGGCCTCGCCTTCTGGGCCGGCGGCGATGCGAATTATTACGGCCATAACGGCATCATCAGACTCTCGGCCTTCGCCCGGCATTGCGGGCTGCCGCTGCTGCCCGGCGCTGCGCCGCTCGGCGGCGAAATCCTGAGCCATGACTTCGTCGAGGCGGCGCTGATCCAGCGCGGCGGCTTCAAGGTCTGGCTGGTGCCGGAACTCGCCGGCTCCTACGAGGAAATGCCGGCCAATCTGATCGACTACGCCAAGCGCGACCGCCGCTGGTGCCAAGGCAATCTGCAGCACGGCAAGGTCATCGGCGCGATGGGACTGCGCGCGCTCAGCCGGGTCCATCTCGGCATGGGCATCGCCAGCTATCTCGCCTCGCCGATCTGGTTCCTGCTGCTGTTGTTCGCCTCGGCCGATATTCTCGAGCGGGCGATCATCGGTCCCGTCTATTTCAAGCCCGGCTTCAATCTCTTCCCCGACTGGCCGGTGGTGAAGACCCAGCAGATCGACACATTGATCGCGCTGACCCTGGCGGCGCTGTTCCTGCCGAAGGTCATGGGGTTGTTGCTGGTCATCTTCAACGACGAGAAGCGGCGCAGCTATGGCGGGCTGGTGCCGTTGCTGGTGAGCGTGATCGGCGAGATCCTGTTCTCGGCCCTGCTGGCGCCGGTGATGATGCTGTTCCAGACCCTGTTCGTGGTCACGACCTTCTCCGGCCATGTCGTGTCCTGGGATGCCCAGGCGCGCGACGACCGCGGCCTAAGCTGGATGGAGGGCGTGCGCCGCCACGCCAGCCACACCATCCTCGGCGTGGTCTGGTCAGGCGTCATGATCGCCTTCGCGCCGGATTTCTTCTGGTGGCTGACGCCGGTGCTGTTCGGGCTGATCCTGTCGATCCCGCTTTCGGTGCTGTCCAGCCGCGTCGATTTCGGCGTCGCCTCGAAGCACTGGGGACTGTTCCTGACCCCCGACGAGACCCGTCCCTCGGCGGAGCTGCGCCGCCTGCGCCGCGCCATCGCCCGTGGTCCCGGCGCCATGGTCGAGACCCCGGCCCATCTCGGCGCCAGCGATCCGTTGACGCCGCCGGAGAGCGGCCTGCCGATGCCGCATATGGAATGGCCCAAGAACGCCCGCTCGTCCTTGCGCAATCGCCTGACCGCACCGGGCTGAGAGTCGCTACCAGGGAAGCGGCGCGCCGCGATAGTCGAGAAAGCCGCCATTCTCGGCGGCGCTCAACCGGTCAAGTACCGCCACCAGCGACGCCGCCGCAGCCTCTGGTGTGCGCACGTCGAGGCCGGTCTTGGCATGCGGCGCAGACAAGCCGGTATCGACAGTCCCAGGATGCAGCGCCACGCAGATGGCCTTGGGTCGCTGGCGAGCGAGTTCGACGGCCGCGGTGCGGACGAACTGGTTGAGGGCGGCCTTGGAGGCGCGATAGCCGTACCAGCCGCCGAGATGGTTGTCGCCGATGCTGCCGACCTTGGCCGATAAGGTCGCAAAGACAGCCTTGCCGTCGCGATCGAGCAGCGGCAGGAAATGCTTCATCAGCAATGCGGGTCCGATGGCATTGACCGCGAAGGCGCGCGCCAACTGAGCAGCGTCGAGTTGGCGCCAGGATTTCTCCGGGGCAGCGCCCTCACCTTGCAGCACGCCCGTCGCGTCGAAGACCAGCCGCAGCGGCTGGCCGAACGCTTTCACCTGATCGGCAATCGCGACGATGCTCGCCTCGTCGGTCAACTCCAGGGCCGGCACGCTGCGACGATGGTAACCGAGGACGGCCGCGAACCGATCGCTCGCCTTCACCGCCGCGAGCACGGCGGCGCCGATCCCACCGCTGGCGCCGAGGACGATGGCGACACCGCCCTCGGGAAAGCTCTGCAGGATCTCGGCGGTCACCGCGGCGGCAGCAGCTTTTCGTCCTGGAACAGCTTGAACCATTTGCGGAACATCGCCTCGGTATCCATCACCTCGGTAAAGCCGGCCTGCTTGATCTTGACAGTCGAGACGATCGCCGCGCTGCCCCAGGACGCGGTTTCCGGCTCGTGGCCATAGGCGAAGCAGAAATCGGCGTATTGGAACGATTCGCCGACATATTGCGTGATCTGCGGCGCGGTCAGCTTGTACTTGGCGCGGATCGCATCCCAGGCGGCGACTTCCTTGGCCGTCGTCGCCTCCAGCGACTGCGGCACGCGCGGGCCGGGCTTCATGCCGAGGCTGTCGGCGATGGCCGGCCAGACATGCTCCCAGACGAACTGGTCGCCATTGGTGAGGTTGAAGGCCTGATTGCGGGCGTTGGCCGTTTCGCCCGCCCAGGCGATGGCACGGGCCTGGAGATTGGCATCGACGGCCTCGAGGATCAGCGGTGCGCCGCCGGGGAAGATCAGATCCTTGCCCTGCTCCTTCAGCAGCGCGGCGTAGACGCCGATCGCCGGGATCAGGTTCATGGCGCTGCCGGTCGACTCGCCGAAGATGATCTGCGGCCGGAAGATGGTATAGGACCAGCTCTTTCCCTTCTGCTCGCCCTCGATATAGTCCTGCTGGCGCCAGTAGAAATTCGGCAGGTCGCGGGCCTCTGATCGATCCTCGCGGGCCGGCAATTGGAACGGCCGGACATGGACGCCGTAGGCCTTGGTACCCTGCAGCAGGGAGACATGGCGCAGGCCCTTGGCCGCCTTCTGCAGCGGGTCGAACAGGTTGCGCAGCATCCTGTCGTTGGTGTCGATATGGACTGGATCGACCCAGCCGGCGACGAGCTCCGGCCGCTCATACAGTGCTGCGAACACGAGGTGGGTGACGTCGTTCATGGCGCCGAAGATTTCGGCGCAGCGCGCTTGGTCGGTCAGGTCGGCGGAGATGAAATTGGCGCCGAAGGTGTTGAGCGGCTTGCGGCGCGAGACCGCCGTGACCTTGACGCTCGGATCCTGGGCGAAATGCTTGAGCGCGGCATAGCCGACGAGTCCCGAGGCGCCGGCGACGAGAACATGTTTCTGCGTCATGTTTCTTCCCTTGTTGACTGTGACGGATGCTATCCGCCATCGAAAATGAGAGCTAACGGATATGCCACGGCTGCGGCATCCGTGACCCGCCCTACGGCTGCTAGGCGCGCACCGATTTCGACACTAGCGCATCCATCCCAACACTAGCAGGACGTCGGAGACAAGAATGGCGGCGTTCGTCCGAACGCCGCCCTCGTCACGCGTATCGTTCTTGCCCGCCATGCTCAGAACGGGATTTCGTCGTCCAGATCCTGGACCGGCGGGCGACCGCCGCCACCGCTGCGGGCCGGCGCCGGGGCGCGACTCGGGGCCGGGGTATAACCGCCGCCACCACCGCCGCCGCCATAGCCGCCGGCGTCATAGCCGGGCTCGCCCATCTCGTCACCGCCGCCACGGCCGGTGCCGCCATCGAGCATGGTCAGCTCACCGCGGAACTTCTGCAGCACGATTTCGGTCGTGTAGCGTTCCTGGCCGCCGTTATCCGTCCATTTCCGGGTCTGCAGCGCGCCTTCGACATAGACCTTCGAGCCCTTCTTGAGAAAGCGCTCGACGACATCGACGAGGCGATCATTGAAGATCACCACGCGGTGCCATTCGGTCTTTTCCTTGCGCTCGCCGCTGTTGCGATCCTTCCAGGTCTCCGAGGTCGCGACCGAGAGGCTGGCGACCTTGGTGCCGTCGCCGGTGCTGCGGATTTCCGGATCGCGCCCGAGATTGCCGACCAGAATTACCTTGTTGACGCTTCCCGCCATGACCGTCGATCCATAAGAATGAGTGAGTGAGGAAACATTCTATGCGAGAGAGTGGCCGAAGCCACCTATTTATAACGTCGGTGCCTTCGGTGGAGAGTCTCTGAGCCTATGCAGACCATCAGCGTTCGCGGCGCGCGCGAGCACAATCTCAAGAATGTCGACGTCGATATCCCCCGTGACAAGCTCGTCGTGATCACCGGGCTCAGCGGTTCCGGCAAATCCTCCCTGGCTTTCGACACGATCTATGCCGAGGGCCAGCGCCGCTATGTCGAGAGCCTGTCCGCCTATGCGCGGCAGTTCCTCGAGCTGATGCAAAAGCCGGACGTCGATTCGATCGAGGGCCTGTCGCCGGCGATCTCGATCGAGCAGAAGACGACGTCGCGCAATCCGCGCTCGACCGTCGGCACCGTCACCGAGATCTACGACTATCTCCGTCTGCTCTACGCCCGCATCGGCATCCCCTACTCGCCGGCGACCGGGTTGCCGATCGAGAGCCAGACCGTCACCCAGATGGTCGACCGCATCATGGCGCTGCCCGCCGGCACAAGGCTGCTGCTGCTGGCGCCGATCATCCGCGGCCGTAAGGGCGAGTATCGCAAGGAACTGCAGGAGCTGCAGAAGCGCGGCTTCCAGCGCGTCAAGATCGACGGCACGCTCTACCCGATCGACGAGGCTCCCGCCCTCAACAAAAAGCTCAAGCACGATATCGAGGCTGTGGTCGACCGCATCGTCGTATCCGACACGCTCGGCAACCGGCTCGCCGATTCGCTGGAGACGGCGCTGGAGCTCAGCGACGGCCTCGTCTTCGCCGACAATGCCGATACCGAAGAGCGGATCACCTTTTCGGCCAAGTTCGCCTGCCCGGTCTCCGGCTTCACGATCGACGAGATCGAGCCGCGGCTGTTCTCGTTCAACAACCCGTTCGGCGCCTGCCCGGCCTGCGATGGTCTCGGCGTGAAGCTGTATTTCGACCCGCTCCTCGTTATTCCCGACGGCAGCAAATCGCTGAACGACGGCGCCATCGCCGCCTGGACCCAGACCAGCTCGCCGTTCTACGCGATGACCCTGGAGAGCCTGGCCCGGCATTACCAGTTCAACCTCAAGACCCCCTGGGACGAACTGCCCGAGAACGTCCGCGAGATCATCCTACACGGCTCCGGGCGGGAGCAGGTTCAGATCACCTATGCCGACGGCGTCCGCCATTTCTCCACCACCAAGCCGTTCGAAGGCGTGCTGCCCAATCTGGCGCGGCGCTGGAAGGAGACGGATTCGGCCTGGATTCGCGAGGAGCTGGCGAAGTTCCAGAATCAGACCACCTGCGAGACCTGCAACGGCGATCGCCTGCGCCCCGAAGCCCTCGCGGTCAAGATCGCCGGTCTGACGATCTCCGACGTCACCCGCTTTTCGATCGCCGAGGCCGGCGCCTGGTTCATCGCGCTGGCTGACAAGATCACGGCGAAGCAGGCCGAGATCGCCTATCGCATCCTCAAGGAGATCAACGAGCGGCTCGGCTTCCTCAACAATGTCGGGCTCGACTATTTGTCGCTGTCGCGCAATTCCGGCACCTTGTCGGGCGGCGAGAGCCAGCGCATCCGTCTGGCCTCGCAGATCGGCTCCGGGCTGACCGGCGTGCTGTACGTGCTCGACGAACCCTCGATCGGGCTGCATCAGCGCGACAACGACCGGCTGCTCATCACCCTCAAGCGCCTGCGCGACCTCGGCAACACGGTCCTCGTCGTCGAGCATGACGAGGACGCGATCCGCAGCGCCGACTATCTGATCGACATGGGACCGGCCGCCGGCCGACCTGGCGGCGAGGTCGTGGCCCAGGGCACGCCGCAGGAGGTGATGGACAATCCCGCGAGCCTCACGGGTCAGTACCTGACAGGCAAGCTGCGGATTCCGGTGCCGTCGCCACGGCGCAAGGTGAACAAGAAGAAGATGCTGTCGATCGTCGGCGCGCGCGGCAACAATCTGCAGAACGTCACCGCGGAGATTCCGCTCGGCACCTTCACCTGCGTCACCGGCGTCTCCGGCGGCGGCAAGTCGACCCTGATCATCGAGACCTTGTACAAGGCGCTGGCCCGCCGTCTCAACGGCGCCCGCGATATCCCGCTCGATCACGACCGCATCGAGGGCATCGAGCATCTCGACAAGATCGTCGATATCGACCAGTCGCCGATCGGCCGGACGCCACGTTCGAACCCCGCGACCTATACCGGCTGCTTCACGCCGATCCGCGACTGGTTCGCGGGCTTGCCCGAGGCCAAGGCGCGCGGCTATGCGGCGGGCAGGTTCTCGTTCAACGTCAAGGGCGGCAGGTGCGAGTCGTGCCAGGGCGACGGCGTCATCAAGATCGAAATGCACTTCCTGCCCGACGTCTACGTGCAGTGTGATTCCTGCAAAGGCAGGCGCTACAACCGCGAAACACTTGAGATCCACTTCAAGGGCAAGTCGATCGCCGACGTCCTCGATATGACGGTCGAGCAGGGCGTCGAGTTCTTCAAGGCGGTGCCGCCGATCCGCGACAAGCTGGAGACCCTGCAGCGGGTCGGGCTCGGCTATGTCCATATCGGCCAATCGGCGACGACGCTCTCCGGCGGCGAGGCGCAGCGCGTCAAGCTTGCCAAGGAATTGTCACGCCGCGCGACCGGCCAGACTCTCTACATCCTCGACGAGCCGACCACCGGTCTGCATTTCGAGGATGTCCGCCGGCTGCTCGAAGTGCTGCAGGCGCTCGCCGACCAGGGCAATACGGTGCTGGTGATCGAGCACAATCTGGAGGTGATCAAGACCGCCGACTGGATCATCGATCTCGGCCCGGAAGGCGGCACCGGGGGCGGCCAGATCGTCGCAACCGGCACGCCGGAGACCGTGGCCGCCACCAAAGCGAGCTATACTGGGGCCTATCTGAAGCCATGCCTGGAGCGCTGACCCGGCCTCGAGCCGACCTCAAAAAGAAGAATGGGAGAAACGTGTCATGGTTCTCAACGTCAAGCAGCTGATGGAAGCCGCCAACGCGGCCGTTCCCCGGATCACACCGACACAGGCGCAGGCGATGATCGCGAAGGGCAACGCCCTGATCGTCGACGTCCGCGATGCGCCCGAACTCGCCGCGAGCGGCAAGATTCCGGGCGCGCTGAACGTCTCGCGCGGCATGCTGGAATTTCGCGCCGATCCGGATGTCCCGTACCACGACGCCAATTTCACCAAAGACCGCACCATCATCCTCTACTGCGCATCCGGCGGTCGCGCCGCGCTGAGCGGCAAGGTGCTGAAGGATATGGGCTATCCCGAGGTCTATAATCTCGGCGCCTTCAAGGACTGGGTCGAGGCCGGCGGCGCCACCGAATAGCGCTCAGCGCGCGCCCGATTCTGCGCCGATCTTGCCGTCGCGAGCGATTTCCTGGACCAGGAAGTCGATAAAGAGACGCGCGCGGCGAGATAGGAACCGGGTCTGCGGATAGGTCACGAACACCGGGATCGCGGGCAGCGAATATTCGGGGAGCAACAACCTGACTGCCGGCACCCCGTCACCTGCGAGCAACCAACTCGGCACGATCGCGATACCATGACCGGCAACAGCCGCATCGAACGCGGCCTCGTCGCTGTTGGTGCGCAGGCGCGCGGCGAGGTCGATGACCTGACGGCCATCCTCGGAGTCGAAGACCACCCGTCCCGAACCGGTGCCCGTCGAAACGATCAGGTCGTGGTGGTCGAGATCGCTCGGCATCTGCGGCGTCCCCCGCCGCGCGAGATAGCTGGGCGCCGCCACGACGACGCGCTCGAAAACCCGCAACGACCGGGTCACCAGCGAAGGCGTGGTCGGCTCGCCGATGGCGACCGCCAATTCGAACCCTTCCCGGACCAGATCAGGCTCGCTATCCGTCAGAATGACCTCGACCGTGATCAGCGGATAGCGATCGAGAAACGCCGGCAACAACGGCATGATGCGGCAGCGCGCGAACGAGTTCGGCAACGCCACGCGCAGCAGCCCACGGGCTTCCGGACGCTGCCCGCGGGCGACGGCGCGGACGGCCTCGACCTGCTCGAGCAGACGTTGAACATGCTCCTGGAGCTCGATCGCCTCGATCGTCGGGCTGATCTTGCGCGTCGTGCGAACGAAGAGCTGGACGCGAAACTCGGCCTCGAGCGCCGCGATGTGCTTGCTGACGGTCGACTGCGAAACGCCGAGCTGACGGCCGACGGCGGAGAAGCTGCCGAGTTCCATCATGCGGGCGAAAGCGGTGTAGGCTTCGATCGAGTCCATCATTCATTCCACATGGAATAAGTCATAGCTCACTATAGCGATTTACGATTTAATACCCAGTCGATAAACAAAATCAACAAATGGGCCGTCACCCTGGGAGGATAATTTGACCAAGAAGATCGCCATCATCGGCGCCGGAACCGCGGGATTGCATCTCGGACTCCATCTGCGTAGCGCCGGCGTCGAGGTCACGATCTTCACGGACAAGCGTCCCGAGGAATACGCGGGCTTACGCCTGCTCAACACGGTCGCGCATCACTACGTCACCGTCGAGCGCGAGACCGCACTGGGGGCCAATCACTGGCCGTCGGAGACCTACGGCTATATCGGCCATAACTACTATATCGGCGGGCCCAAGCCGCTGCGCTTCTACGGCAGCCTCGGCCGGCCGAGCCGCGCGGTCGACTACCGCATGTACCAGCCTCGGCTGATGGAGGATTTCCTCGCGCGCGGCGGTCGCATCGAATACCGCGAGATCGCCCACGACGATGTTCCCGAGATCTCGTCCCGCTTCGACCTCCTGGTCGTCTGCACCGGCAAGGGGCCATTCGGCCATATGTTCAAGCACCAGCCGGCGCATTCGCCGTTCGATCGGCCGCAGCGCGCGCTGTGCGTCGGTTTGTTCAAGGGCATCAAGGAGACGACGCCCCGCGCGGTGACGATGTATTTCTCGCCGGCCGCCGGCGAAATGATCGAGATCCCGACCCTGACCTTCGGCGGCATGGCTGCGGCCCTCGTGATCGAGAATCATATCGGCAGCGATCTCGAAATCCTCGCCAAGGTCAAATACGAGGATGATCCCAAGGCCTTCATCGCCCTGCTGCTCGCCAAGCTGCGCCAGCACTACCCGACTTGCGCCGAGCGCATCGACGAGAAGGAATTCGACCTCGCCAATAGCCCACGCGACCTGCTGCAGGGCGGCGTCACCCCGACCGTGCGCGGCGGCCACGTCGTGCTCGACAACGGCAAGCTCGCGATCGCGCTCGGCGACGTCCATGCCGTGGTCGACCCGGTGCTGGGCCAGGGCGCCAACATGGCGTCCTACGCCGCCGTGATCCTCGGCGAGGAGATCGTTGCCCAGGACGTCTACGACCAACGCTTCGTCGAGCGCTTCGAAGAGCGGCGGACGGATCGCGTCATCTGCGGCACCCGCTGGACCAATTTCATGCTTCAGCATCTCGGCACGCTGTCGCCCGATCTGCTGCAGTATATCGGGGCGCTCAGCCAGCACCCGGCATTGGCCGACGAGTTCACCGAAAATTTCAACTATCCGGAGCGGCAATGGGATTGCTTCGCCAGCCCGGAGCGCATGCGCGCCTGGGTCGCTGCACGCGTCGCGCAGCCTGAGTCGATCCGCCTCAGCGCCTGAAATCGGCAGGAGGAATCACGCTATGCCCGTATCCCCCGATCTGTTCCGCAACGCACTCTCCCGGCTCGCCGCCGGCGTCAGCGTGATCTCGACCGCGGCCGGGGCCGAACGCCGCGGCATCACCGCGACCGCGGTCTGCTCGCTGTCGGCGACACCGCCAAAGCTCCTCGTCTGCGTCAATACCGCGACCGGCACCTGCAAGATGATCGAAGACGCCGGATGGTTCGCGGTCAATCTACTGGGCGAGGAACAATTGCCGCTCGCCGAGGTCTTTGCCGGACGACAGGGTCTGCAGGGTAATGACCGCTTCGCACATGGCGGGTGGTCGGTCGGCGCACAGGGCGGACAGCCTCTGCTCGACGGCGCCCTGGCCGCCCTCGAATGCCGGGTCGATCAGGTCGTGCAGTCAGGCACCCACGCCATCTTCATCGGCATCGTCGAATCGACGATCTTCGCCGAGGCGCGCCCGCTGATCTATCAGGCCGGCCAATTCCATAAATTGCCGATTGAGGTCGCGGCGGCGGCGCAATAGGCTCTAAAGTGTAAATTCACAATGAACGGGATTCGGCGAGGCCTCGCCGGGACGAACCCGCGACAAGAGACTTCAATCCGAGGGGGGACGACATGACGGCCGTATACGGAAACAAGAGCGCGGAATTCACCGGGGCGGATGCCGGCGTTGCGGTACAGAGGCAGGCGTTGCAGCGGGTCATGATCGGCCACGGAGCATTGATGATAGCCACCGCGCTGCTCGGCGGCGTCGGGTTGTGGATGTTCCTGCTCGGTGGTTTCGAGATCATTCCGGGATACATCATCCATTTCCAGCTGCCCGGCTCGGCCGAGGGCTGGCGCAAGGCGCATAGCGGACCGGTCCTGAACGGCTTGATGGTCATCGGCATCGCCTTCGCCCTGCCCCTGCTCGATTTCAAGGTCTCGACCGCCAAGATCCTCGGCTGGATCATCGTGCTCGACGGCTGGTCGAACGTCGGCTTCTATGTGTTCGGCAACCTGTCGCCGAATCGCGGCCTCGCCTTCGGGCCGAGCGTCATGGGCCCGTCGAATATCTATTCCGCCCTCGCGCTTGGTCCGGCCTACCTGTTCGGCGTGCTGGCAACAGGCGCGCTGTTCGTGATCGGCTGGCACGCGATTGCCGGAATGGGCCGCGGTCGCGGCAACTAACGAGAGATCGCCCACCTTGCCCTGGTGACGGCGAATCATTACCGTATCCCAGCTACCGAATGCCAAATCATCACTCGGCGTAGAACTGAGGATAAGAAATGATTAGCCTTCACTGGGTATTGGTTGTCCCCAAAGGGATGACGCCCGAGCAATTCGACGACTGGTATCTGTTCTCGCACACGCGTTACGGCAAGGCCTCGCTCGGCATCACCCGCTATGTCGTCAATCGCGCCCTGGGAAATCAGCCCCCTGCGGCGGAGGGTCGTGTATATCGCGTCCCCCAGGAATACTGGAACTCCTTCGAGGATATGGAGGCGTGCTGGAATTCTCCGAGCGGACACGCAACGCTCGGCGACGGTATGGTCAATATGGGTCTGGATCCGGGGGCCATCCCTGGGATCGCCATAACCCGGGACCGTCAATTATCCGTGGCGCACCCGGCCAGCTTCAGCACCTTCGCGCGCGGCTACCGCAATCGTCCCGATGGTACCGTGGTCAAATTCATCGCCTTCGGCGTGACGCCGGACGTCGCCGATTGCGCCGGCTGGTATGAAGACCGCTTCGGTGCTCTCGGTCTGGATCCGCTGGTCCGCGAGCACATCTTCGGCACGACCTTGGGCAAAGTCGTAAAGATCGGCAGCTTGAGCAGCCTGCCCGGTCCGGACCAGACGCATTACGACTGGGCGCTCGAGCTCTGGTTCGACGACGCCGCAGCTGCCCGCTCATTCATGAACGCCCCGGAATTCGACAGGATGTGGTCGGCAATAAAAGGTCGCAGCAGCGATATTGTCGCAGGATTGTTCCGCGGACAGGAAATGATGGTTGTGATGGACCCTATTGCCCATCGCGACGACTGAAAATGATCGTCGGCGACGGGTGCCTCGGATCCGTAAATAAATTTACAATACCCGCGGGTGTCTTATTCTGCTGCGCACAGGAATGAGAGACGCCGATGGCTGATGTGGTTCGTGGCGGCGGGGTGACGCACCCGCAGGAATACAATCTGCTCGAATATCTCGAACGCCTCGGCAAGTTCCGCGAGGGGCGACGGGCGGTGCATATCCATATCTCGCGCCTCAAGAGCTACAATAAGCAGGACTACCAACTCCGCATTGCCGTCAATACCTTCGAGACCTCGGTCAAGATGATCGATGGCCAGCTCTTCAAGCTCGCGAATCACGATCTGTTTTTCATCTACGGCAATACCAAGGCGGATGATCTCGACGATGCGATCATGCGGCTGCGCTATCTCTTCACCGACGACCCGCTCGCCCATACCATCGAGGAAGGCGGCTCCGAAGGTTTCTGCACCTGGTACGACGTCGACGAGCAGTATGAGCAGGTCCTCGCCCTGGCACGGCAACTCCACGAGGAATACCGCAAACGACAAAAGCGTCTGGCGCTGATTACCGGATCTCCGGAACGACCGCAGCTCTCCAGGGTGACGGCGCAAGGCGGCAGCCATATGGCCAACGCGCCGACCGGACCCGCGCCAAAGGTGCCGATCGACCCCCATCGGCTCGGCGAACTGGTCGACGCGATCACCCGTGCCGACCTCTCGAACCTGATGCGCCGCCAAACCGTCTACGCCATCATCGGCAACCGGCCGCCGCAGTTCCTGTTCAAGGAGCTGTTCATCTCGATCGCCGACCTGCGCGACCAGATCCTGCCGAACTACAACATCAATACCAGCCGCTGGCTGTTCCAGTACCTGACCGAGACCCTCGACCGCCGCATGCTCTCGCTGATGCTGCGCAACGACGACCCGGAACTGGCGCAGTCGATCAGTCTGAACTTCAACATCGCGACCGTGCTGTCACCGGAATTCCTGACCTTCGACGCCGGATTGAAGCCCGGCGCCCGAGGGACGGTGATCATCGAGCTGCAGCTGATCGACATCTACGCCGATCTCGCGGCCTATACCTTCGCCCGCGATTTTCTCCATGACCGTGGTTATCGCATCTGTCTCGACGGCGTGACCGAGCATAACTTCCTGTTTATCGATCGCGAAAAACTCGGCATCGACCTGATCAAGCTGCAGTGGAACACGGCGATGCTCGAGGAGCGCGCCACCAAACGCCATACACTGTTGAAGGATCTGATCGAGACGACCGGCAAGGCGCGTGTCATCATGTGCCACGTCGATAATCAGGATGCCGTCGATTTCGGCCAGTCCCTGGGCATCGCGATGTTCCAGGGCCGATATGTCGATCAACTCGTGCCGCGCGCACCAACCTTGATGCGCCGGTAGATTTAGGATCTCCCGTGCTGAGTTTTCCGTTTGCCAGGCCGGAGCCGGGCATCGTGACCCGCGTCGCCGATGGCCTGCTCTGGCTGCGCCTCGCCCTGCCCTTCACGCTCGACCACATCAATGTCTATCTGATCGAGGATGACGATGGCTGGATCGTCTACGACACCGGAATCGGTGACGAGGAGACCAAGCAAGTCTGGGAGGGCATCGTCCGCGACCATCTCGGGGATAAGCCGCTCAAGCGCGTCATCGTCAGCCATTATCATCCCGACCATATTGGCCTCGCCGGCTGGTTCAACCGGCGCTTCGACATCCCCGTCGCGGCCACCCTCGGCGAGTTCCTGACGGCACAGGTCGCATGCTTCGATACCACGGCCGAGACATTCGCCAACGTCCAGGCGTTCTATCGCGCCGCGGGGCTCGATCTCGACGGCGACCAGATGACGATCGAATACACCTCGGGCTACCGCAAGCGGCTGACACCCCTGCCGCTGCGCTATTCACGGCTGATCGACGGTATGCAGCTGACGATCGATGGCGACGACTGGGAGGTGATCACCGGCGGCGGTCATTCGATCGAGCTGGCGATGCTGTATTGCCGTGCCCGCGACCTGTTCCTGGTCGCGGACCAGGTGATCGCCAAAATCTCGCCCAATATCAGCATCTTCGCCGGCAATCCCGAAGAGGACGCTCTGGGCCTGTACCTTGCCTCGCTGGCGGCGCTGCGCGCGCGGGTGCCCGACAGCGTCCTGGTGATGCCCGCCCATAACCTGCCGTTCTACGGCCTGCACGAACGCACGCGGAGCCTGGAGCAGCATCACGACATTCGCCTCAACGCCCTGCTCGACCACTGTCGCGACGCACCGCGCAGCGCTGTCGACTGCTTCCCGAAGATGTTCTCGCGGCCGATCACCAATTATCATGACCGTCGCTTCGCCGCCGGCGAAGTGATCGCTCACGTCAATTACCTCTACCTCCGCGGCCGGCTGACCCGCGAGACCGGCACCGACGGGGTCGAACGCTATCGCACCGTGTCCTGATGCGCGTCGCCCTGTTCGTTCCCTGTTTCATCGATGCATTCTTCCCGCAAGTCGGCGTCGCGACACTGGAGTTGTTGGAGCGATTCGGCGTCAGCGTCGATTACCCGCTCGATCAGACCTGCTGCGGCCAGCCGATGGCCAATAATGGCTGCCAGGCCGACGCCGCGGCGACCGAAGCGCTGTTCCTCAAGAATTTCAGTGGCTACGACTATGTCGTCGCCCCCTCGGCGAGTTGCACCCACCATATCCGCAAGCACTTCGACGCCATTCCTCAGACCGAGGCGGTGACGCAACTGCGCGCGCGAACTTTCGAGATCGTCGAATTTCTTCACGATGTGCTGAAGGTCGAAGCATTCCCCTGGGCAGAATTCCCGCACAAGGTCGGCCTGCACAACAGCTGCAGTGCCTTGCGGGCGCTCAAGACCGCGAGCATCTCCGAGATAGCGGGAGAAAGCTTCTCGAAACCACTGGCCCTGCTGTCGAAGGTCAAGGGCCTGACGACCGCGCTGCCCGCCCGACCCGACGAGTGCTGCGGCTTCGGCGGGACCTTCTCGGTGTTCGAAGAGCCGGTCTCGGCCCGCATGGGCTACGACAAGGTCCGTGATTTCGCCCAGACCGAGGTCGAGTACGTCGTCTCGGCTGATTCCTCCTGCCTGATGCACCAGCAGGGCTGCGCCGAACGGTTGGGGCTGGGGATGAAGTTCATCCATATCGTCGAGATCCTGAACGGAGCGCGGGCATGAGCCGCGTCGATCACGCCGGGCTGTCGGCGAAGTTTCTCGCCGCCGAAGCGAATGCCGAATTCCACGACCGCCGGCTCTGGGACCTGCGCATGAAGCGCGATCAGCAGATGGCAATGATCCCGGAGTGGCAGGACCTGCGCGACCGCGCCTCGGCGATCAAGGAGCACACTCTCAGCCAGCTCGATCGCTATCTCGAGGAGTTCGAGGCCAACGCCACGAAGAATGGTGCCACGGTGCATTGGGCCCGCGACGCCGCCGAGCACAACGAGATCGTCCACCGCCTGCTGTCGGAGCGCGGCGTCCGCACCCTGGTCAAATCGAAGTCGATGCTCACCGAGGAATGCGAGATGCGCCCCTATCTCGAGGCGCGCGGCATCAAGGTGATCGAGACCGATCTCGGCGAGCGCATCCAGCAGCTCGACGACGAGCCGCCGAGCCATATCGTCATCCCCGCCGTCCACAAGCTGCGCGGCGACGTCTCGAAGGTCTTCGCCCGCACCATCGGCAGCGAGCCGGGCAATGACGACATCCATTACCTCGCCAAGAGCCAGCGCGACGACACCCGCCCCTATTTCCTCGACGCCGAGGCCGGGATGACCGGCGGCAATTTCATCGTCGCCGAGACCGGCGCCGTCGTCACCGTCACCAATGAAGGCAACGCCGATCTCAGTGCCAATGTGCCGAAGCTCTACATCGCCTGCGTCGGCATCGAAAAGCTGGTGCCGCGGCTCGCCGATCTCGCGATCTTCATACGCTTGCTGTCGCGCTCGGCGATCGGCTCGCCAATCAGCCAGTACACGTCGCATTTCCGAAAGGCCCGCGCGGGCGGGGAGATGCATATCGTGCTGGTCGACAATGGCCGCAGCGCCCGCCTCGGCATGGCGGATTTCTGGACCTCGCTGAAATGCATCCGCTGCGGCGCCTGCATGAATACCTGCCCGGTCTATCGCCGCAGCGGCGGGCTGAGCTATCGCGCCGTCTATGCCGGGCCGATCGGCGCCATCATCGACCCGACCTTCGACCTCAAGAAGTTCAGCGCGCTGCCCTTCGCCTCGACCATGAACGGAAGTTGCACCGATGTCTGCCCGGTCAAGATCAACATCCATGAGCAGATCTATGCCTGGCGGCGGGTCATCGCCGAGCAGCGCCAACTGCCCTTCGTCAAACGCGAGGCGATGCGGATCGCTGGGCGAATCTTCTCCAGCCCGAAGCTCTATCGCCTCGCGCTCAAGCTGACGCGGCTGGCCAACAATGGGCTGCCGCGGTTTGCGATTTACACGATGCTCAATCCCTGGGGCCATCACCGCGAGGTCCCGGCGCCGCCGGTCGAGACCTTCAACGCCTGGTACCGGGCCAACCGTGGGGGGCGCCGATGAGCAGCCGCGAGGCGATCCTGGCGGCAATCCGGCACAATCGACCGCAGATCGAGGCGCCGCTCCCGGAGCCCGTCGCATTTGCCTCGGTGGCCGCCACACATGACACGATCGAACGCTTTCGCACGGCATTGGCGATCTATGGCGGCAAGACGCTTGAGCCGGCACCGGGCCAATCCGTACGGGCCCTGATCGACGACCTCTTCCCCGAGCGGCCGAGCCTGTGTTCCGCCACACCCGAGATCATCGGCAGCCATCCCCTGCCGGCGGTGGATCGGCCTCAGGAACTGGCGGCGATTGAAATCGGCGTGGTGCGCGCCGCCTTC
>CAIUCF010000612.1 GCA_903897565.1 uncultured Rhodospirillales bacterium
CTCGATATCCTTCAGCGCCGCCTGGCGCTGTTCCCGCGGCAGATAGGGCACGTGATAGCCGATATAGGGGTGGTGGACGTCGAAGCCGACATAGCCGAGCGTGCCCTGGAAGAAGCCCTTCATCATGCCCATCGCGAGCTCGCCATGGATGCCGTGCTCGCCGAACATGTACTCGCGACCGCCGAGGCTGAAGGCGGCGAAGGCGCGCTTGCCGGCCATGCCGCCCTTACCGTAGACGCGCTTGCCACCGTAGAAAGTGCCGGAAATGAACACCCGCTCGATCCAGCCCTTGAGGATCGCCGGCACGCCGAACCAGTAGAGCGGAAAGGTGAAGCCGACGATGTCGGCGGCCTGGATCTTGGCGATCTCGGCCATGATATCCGGCGCCAGGGTCCCGGTCTTGAAGCCGTGGCGCTGCTCCAGCGCGTATGTCAGATGCTCGGGCTCCGCACGGCTGCCGAAAGCATGCGGGCCCGAGACCGGGTTGAAGTTCATCGCGTAGAGATCGGAGACGGTGACCGTGTCGCCGCGTGCGGTGAAGGCGGCGATGATGGTGTCGCGCATCGCGGCGACGAAGGAGTCGCTCTCCGAATGGGCGTGGACGAGATGAACCTTCATGGGACTCCTGGGGTTTGTCGGAAACGGCCGGCGCGGCGATCAGCCGCCGATGAATTTCGGTTTCCGCTTTTCGGCGAAGGCGCGCAAGCCCTCGCGCGCGTCCTGGGTCGCGGCGATGCGCGACAGCGCCTGGGCCTCGAACTCCAGCTGCGTCTCCAGCGGCTGGTCGGAGACCGAAAGCAGCAGACGCCTGATCTCGCCGAACGCCTTGGTCGGGCCGGCGGCGAGCTTGGCGGCCAGCGCCTCGGCGCGCGGGATCAGGGCGTCCGGCGCCAGCACCTCGTCGGCAAGGCCCGCGGCCTGCGCCTGCGCCGCCGTCAGGGTGGCGTTGGTGAGCAGGAAATGGCGGGCCTTGGCCACGCCCATGCGCCGCGTCAGGGTCACCGAGGAGCTGGCGTCGCAGCTGAAGCCGATCCCGGCATAGGCGGCGACGAACATCGCCGCCTCGCTCGCCAGCACGATGTCGCTGCCGGCGATGAAGCCGGTCATGCCGCCGGCGCAGACGCCGTGGATGGCGGTGATGATCGGCGCGTCCATCCGCTGCAGCCGCGCGACCGCGCTGTTGATCGCGGCGGTCCAGACCTTGATCAGGCCCGGCAGGGCGTCGAGATTCTCGACGAACTGGGCGATGTCGCCGCCATAGCTGAAGGCCTTGCCCTCGGCGGTGATCAGCACGGCGCGAACATCCGACCGGCACGACAGCTCGATCGCGATATCGCTCATTTCCGCGCAGAAGCGGCCGTCGATCGGGTTGCCGCGCGCCGCCTCGGTCAGCACGAGGCGGGCGATGCCGTCGGCGACGGTCAGTTTCATGGATTGCGTGGTCATGTCTTGGCACTCCCTCGACGCTCGCATCCTCGACAGGCTAGACTGCGGGACGCGTTGCAATTGGCTCTGGCGGCAACCCTAATCCCTGCGCTCGCGCCGGGCATCAATTTTTTTCGAATGCGCGAAGAGATAAATATATCCGGTGCCGCGAACGCTCTCCGGCGACTGGACCGATCCTTGCTACGAGCTCTCCGCCAGGAACCGACCAGAGGACCATAACCATGCCGGATCGCGACATTATCAAGACCACCTGCCCGCGCGATTGCTACGACGCCTGCGGCATTGCGGTGATCCGCCGCGACGGCGTGATCGCCAAGGTGCTCGGCGATCCCGACCACGCGATCTCGCGCGGCGGTTTGTGCGGCAAATGCGCGATCGCCTATAACGGCGCCTGGCGCGATCCGGCGCTGCGGCTGCAACAACCGCTGCGCCGCACCGGGCCGAAGGGCACGGCCAGCTTCGCGCCGATCAGCTGGGACGCGGCGCTCGGCGAAATCTCCACCCGTCTCGGCGGGCTGGTCGAGCGCGGCGATGCGGCGAGCATCCTCCACACCCATTATACCGGCACGGTCAGCCAGATCGCCGGCGGCTTCCCGGCGCGCTTCTTCAACCGGCTCGGCGCGACCGAGGTCGATCCCGACACGGTGTGCAACAAGGCCGGCCATCTCGCGCTCGAACTCGTGTTCGGCTCCTCGGTCGACGGCTTCGATCCGCGCAGCATCGCCGATGCCCGGACCCTGGTGATCTGGGGCGCCAATCCCTCGCATTCGGCCCCGCATCAACACCGCTACTGGCTGCGCGAGGCGCAGGCACGCGGCACCCGGATCGTCGTCGTCGACCCGATCAGCCACGACACCGCGCGGCTCGCCGATATCCACCTCAAGCCGCGCCCCGGCACCGACGCCGCGCTGGCCTTCGCCTGGCTCAACGTGCTGTGGACTCAGCGGAAGGTCGATCACGACTTCCTGGCGAGCCACGTGGTCGGCGCCGAGGAACTGGTGCCGGCGATCGAGGCCATGACCCCCGCCCGCGCCGCCGCCCTGTGCGGGATACCCGCGACGCAGATCGAGGCGGCGGCGCTGGCCTATGGCGCCGGCCCCTCGTTGCTCTGGCTCGGCCAGGGGCTGCAGCGCCAGCCGGATGGCGGCAACATCTTTCGCGCGCTCGCAGCCTTGGTCGCCTTCACCGGCAATCTCGCCAAGCCCGGCGCCGGCTTCCTCTATCTCAACGGCGGCGGCACTCGCGGCATCGACGGCGCCACCATCACCGCGCCGGAACTGGCGCGCGGCGCGATCGCCTCGGTCAGCCACATGGATCTGGCCAAAGTCCTCGCCGACCCGGCACGGGCCCAGGCCTTCATCAACTGGAACAACAACCCGGCCGCCTCCTCGCCGCAGCAGGGCAAGCTGCGCGCGGCCCTGGCGCGCGAGGATCTGTTCCA
>CAIUCF010000613.1 GCA_903897565.1 uncultured Rhodospirillales bacterium
GCTGGTTGGTGCCGTAATGGCGGAACACCACCTCGCCGGCATCCTCGCGATCGGCATCCTTCACACTCAACACCTCGGAATAGGCGTAGAGCGTGTCGCCATGGACCACGGGTGTCAGCAGGCGGATATTGTCCATGCCGAGCTCGGCGAGCGCGTTCTCGCAGCAATCCTGGCTGGCGAGCCCCATGATCACCGAGAAGTTCACCCCGCCATAGGAGACGCGCTGCGTGATCGGGATCGCCATCTGGATGGGCGCGATCTGCATGGCGTGCTCGTTGAAATGGGCCTGCGCCGTGTTCATCACCATGTTGGTGATGAGGACGTTCTCCAGCCCCTCGATGGTCTTGCCGCGGGCGTGGCGGAAAACCTGGCCGACGGTGAAATCCTCGAAGTAATTGTCGGTGCCGGTGAGTTCGGACAGCTTGCCCATCACTTGGCCTCCCCATTCGGATTGCGGCGGCGGACGATGTTCGAGCGCTCGAAATCGATGACGCAGACGCCGTGCTGGTTGATGCCCTCGGTGTGCCAGGTGACGATGCCGTTCTCGGGCTTGCTGGCCGAGACGCGGCAGGCGACCGTCGTGCTCCTGGAGATCAGCGTGTCTCCCGGATAGACCGGCTGGTGGTAGGTCAGCTTGCCGACACCGACGAACGGCCCGCCGATCTCGCTGTTGTCCTGGACGCTCAAGCCGAGGATCGTGTTGAACACGAGCAGCGGGTTGACCACGATATCGGGATGGCCATGGGCCTTCGCATATTCGCGGTTCGAATAGAGCGGGTTGTAGCTCAAGGTCAGGGTGGTGAAGAGCAGGGTATCGTTCTCGGCGATGGTGCGGCCCCAATGATGGGTCCGGACCTGGCCGACATGGAAATCTTCGAAGAGGTGACCCTTGGGCCAGAGCACCGCTCTGGCTCGGAAGTCTTCAGTCATGGTCGCTCCCGGCGTTTGTTTTGCCAGAGGATCAGGCCGAGGGCGCCGCGGCGCAAGAGCGGGATCGCGGCGGCGACGACAAATCACATGTGTGATGGGTCGAATACCCTAGCGGCCGCCAAATTGAATTCGTCATCCCCGCGCAGGCGGGGATCTACCTTTCTGGGAACGAGGCGGCTGCCCCATAGATCCCCGCCTGCGCGGGGATGACGGGAAGGTCGGGAATTCCGTCTAACCTCGACGGAGGCACAATGGTGATTGACCTTGAGAATTAGCCTGTTTTTATAAGATTACGGACCTTCCCGCCCCTCTGACATGGCTGCGACCTCGACGATTGCCATCTTGACGGTGAGAGGCCGCGCCCATATTGTCCGACTGTCCGACAAAAAATAACAATATGCGCCCTTCGGAAAGCGGCGGCAGATGCGGGACCGACGATGACAAGAAGCTTGAAGGACCAATTCGACCTGACGGGCCGGGTCGCCGTCGTGACCGGTGGCGGCCGCGGCCTCGGCCGCGCGATTGCTCAAGGTCTCGCCGAACTCGGCGCCACCATCGTCATCACCGGGCGCAATCCCGAGACACTCGCCGAGGCCGCCACGGCGCTCGCCACGACCGGCAGCCCGATCGACAGCTTCCCCGCCGATGTCGCCAGCGAAGACGACGTCGCGGCGCTGGCGGCCCACGTCCTGAAGCGTCACGGCAAGGCCGATATCCTGGTCAACAATGCCGGCGTCAACCCGATCTACAAATCTGCCGAGCACATCACCCTAGCGGAGTGGCGCAACATCATCGACATCAACCTGACGGGCGTCTTTCTGTGCAGCAAGGCCTTCGCCGCACCGATGCTGGCGGCGGGGTCCGGCGCGATCGTCAACATCACCTCGATCGGCGGCAATGTCGGCTTGTTCAAGACCACGCCCTATTGCGCGGCCAAGGGCGGGGTCGAGATGATGACGCGGGCGATGGCGCTCGACTGGGCGAAGAAGGGTATCCGCGTCAATTGCGTGGCGCCGGGCTATTTCGCGACCGACCTCACCGAAGGCATGCGCGAGAATGACGGCTTGAGCCGCCGCCTGCTCGCCAGGACGCCGATGGATCGCTTCGGCGAGCCCAACGAGGTCGCCGGCGCCGTCGCCTATCTCGCCAGCGCCGCAGCGTCCTACGTCACCGGCCAGACCATCCTCGTCGATGGCGGCTGGCTCGCCGGCTGAAACCGCGGCCACGAGGCACGCTTAAAAAAAACAAACATACATAGGGACGGGAGACCCAAAGCATGCTGTCCGAGAGCTATCTCGCCCGCCGCCGGGCAACCATCTGGAACGTGCCGAAGACCTTCAATTTCGGCGTCGATGTCGTCGATGCCAAGGCGCTTGCGGCCGATGGCCCGGCCCTGTTCTGGGA
>CAIUCF010000614.1 GCA_903897565.1 uncultured Rhodospirillales bacterium
ATTGCATGACCTGCCCGATCCGTCGCGATCAACTCTGAGGAGGACACCATGAGCGTCAATCTGCGCGGTCGCAGCGTTCTCACGCTCGACGATTTCTCCCCCACCGAACTCCGCTTCCTGCTGCGGCTCGGCGCCGATCTCAAGACCGCCAAGCGCGCGGGCAACGAGGTCCAGAAACTGCGCGGTCGAGCCATCGCCCTGATCTTCGAGAAGGACTCGACCCGGACGCGCAGCGGCTTCGAGGTTGCGGCCTATGATCAGGGCGCCCACGTCACCTATATGGGGCCCGGCGGCAGCCATATCGGCCACAAGGAATCCGTCAAGGATACCGCCCGCGTGCTCGGCCGCATGTATGACGCGATCGAGTTCCGCGGCTTTGCCCAGACCGATGTCGAGCAACTCGCGCGCCATGCCGGGGTGCCGGTCTATAACGGCCTGACCGACGAGGCACATCCGACCCAGGTCCTCGCCGATTTCATGACCATGCGCGAGTTTTCCGGCAAGCATCTCTCGGATATGAAGCTCGTGTTCCTTGGCGACGGTCACAACAACATGGCGCGCTCGCTCGCCATCGGTGCGGCGAAGATCGGCATGCGCATGACGATCGCAGCACCGCGCTCGCTGTGGCCGGATGAGGAATTCCGCCGTCATGTCTGCGAGCTCGCGACCGCCCAGGGCGGCCGGATCGACTTCGACGAGGACCCGAAGAACGCGGTGGCCGGCGCCGATTTCCTCTACACCGATGTCTGGCTGTCGATGGGCGAGGATCAGAGCCTATGGCGCCAGCGCATCGACCTGCTGATGCCCTATCAGATCAACAGTGCCCTGATGGCGGCGACCGGCAACCCCTATACCAAGTTCATGCATTGCCTGCCCGCCTTCCACAACACCGAGACCACCGTCGGCCAGGAGATCGCCAAGAACTTCGGCGTCACCGCCATGGAGGTGAGCGACGAGGTCTTCGAATCCGCCGCCTCGATCGTCTTCGATCAGGCCGAGAACCGCCTGCATTCGATCAAGGCGATCCTCGTCGCGACGTTAGCCTGATGCGCATCGTCGCAGCCCTTGGCGGCAACGCATTGATGCGGCGGGGCGAGCCGCTCACCGCGGCGGCACAGATCGCCTCGGTCAAGCGGGCAGCTACGGCGCTCGCCGAGGTCATCGCCGCCGGCCATCAGGTCACGATCACCCACGGCAACGGCCCCCAGGTCGGCCTGCTCGCCTTGCAGGCGGCCGCGGGGCCGGCCGCGGGGTTGTTACCGCTCGACGTTCTCGACGCCGAAAGCGAAGGCTGGATCGGCTATACCATCGCGCAGGAACTCGGCAACGCCCTGCCCGCCGGGACCGAAATCGTCACCTTGCTCAGCCGCGTGCGGGTCGCCCGCGACGATCCTGCGTTCCGATCGCCCAGCAAGCCGATCGGCCCGGTCTATGACGAGGCCACCGCGCAGCGCCTCGCCAAGGAGCACGGCTGGACGATCGCGCCCGACGGCACGTTCTGGCGTCGCGTCGTTGCCTCGCCGCGGCCGCTCGAAGTCATCGAAACCCCGGTCATTCGCCGCCTCATCGCCGCCGGGGTCATCGTCGTCTGCGTCGGTGGCGGCGGCATCCCGGTGGCCCGCAACGCCGACGGTGCGCTCGAAGGCGTGGAGGCCGTGGTCGACAAGGACGCCGCCAGCGCCCTGCTCGCGGCCCATGTCGACGCGGATCTCCTCGTGCTGCTGACGGATGTCGACGCCGTCTATCTGGATTTCGGCACGGCCAAGGCCCGGGCCCTGCACCAGACGACGCCCGCAGAACTCCGCGCGAATTTCGCCGCGTTCCAGGCTGGGAGCATGGAGCCCAAGGTGGCGGCGGTCTGCGAGTTCGTCGAGGCGACCGGTCGTGCGGCCGCGATCGGCGCCCTTGACGACATGATCGCCATCATCGCCGGCACTGCCGGGACGCGGATCGGCCCCGACAAGACCGAATAGGATCAGGTCGCCAGCCGGGTGCGGATGAAATCGATCACCGAGCCGGATTTTTCCGCCAGCACCGCACGCCCGAGCAGTCCGGCCCAGTAGCCCTCGGAGCCATCCGCCGTGCGCCAGTCCTGCAGGCGGCGGGTGATCAGCTGGAGGTCGAATTCCTCGCTGATGCCCATGGCGCCGTGGACGGCATGGGCGATACCGCCGACGAGCACCGCCGCCGCGCTGGTGCGCTCCTTGGCGACGGCGACGCGCAGCGGGTCGGGCAGATAGCCCGTCTCCGGGCTCGCCGCCTCGACCGCGATCGCGGCGGCGCTGACCTGCTCGGCCATCACCGCGAGCTGATGCTGGATCGCCTGGAACTTGCCGATCGGCCGGCCGAACTGGATCCGAGTGTTGCCGTAATCGACCGTCATCTCCAGCAAGCGCTTCATCGCGCCGGAGAGCTTGACGGCGTGCAGCAGCGCGGCGACCGCCCGCAACGGTGTCGCCGGCGCGGCGATACTGCCGAGGCTGGCGGCCTGCGCCACCGAGATCCGGGCCGAAAGGCGGC
>CAIUCF010000615.1 GCA_903897565.1 uncultured Rhodospirillales bacterium
CGCGCACCGGCTTCAAGGGGGCCGAAAGCCCGGCCTGGCTCGAAGCCCAGGGCGTGGTACTGCCGACAGCACCGAACCTCGCGACCCGCCAGGCCGATGGCAGCCTGGTCGCCCGGCTTGCGCCCGGCGAGTTCCTGATTCTCGGTGGGCTTGCTGGCAGCAGCGCTGCGATCGATCGGCTCGACACTGCCTGGTCGATCGACACCGCCGGGTTCTGCTTCCAGCTGCCGCGTCGCGACAGCCATGCCTGGCTGCATCTGTCCGGTGACAAGGTCGCGACGATGTTTGCCAAGATCTGCGGCGTCGATCTGCGCCCGCAAGCCTTCGCGAATCTCGCGATCGCGCAGACCTCGGTCGCCCGGCTCTCGGCGATCGTCATCCGCGACGACCGCGAAACTATGCCCGGTTACCACCTCCTTGCCGACAGCGCCGCCGCGATCTATCTCTGGGAGAGCCTGGAAGACGCGATGGCGGAGTTTTCGGGGAGTATAGCGGGCTATTCGAGCCTCACGCTGCCCTAGGACGCGTGACGATACGGTTCTGCAACCCTATACTGCGACGTAGTGTTGAAGAAAGGTCTGGAACCGGATGGTCGGCACAGTCGCGAAGAAAGACGATCAAAACCCCCACGCCGTCGACGGCGTGCGCGAGAACAGCCTGGAGGTCTCGATCGGTCATCAGGTTCGCGAGTTCCGAACCAAGCTGAACATGACGGTATCCGATCTCGCCAAGCAGGCGGATCTCTCTGCGGGCATGCTGTCGAAGATCGAGAACGGCATGACCTCGCCCTCACTCTCGACCCTGCAGTCGCTGTCGCGCGCCCTCAATGTCCCGGTCACCGCGTTCTTCCGCAAATTCGAGGAACAGCGCGACGCCACCTTCGTCAAATCCGGCGAAGGCCTGACGATCGAACGCCGCGGCACCCGCGCCGGCCATCAATACGAATTGCTCGGCCATTCGATCGGCAACAAGACCCTGGCGGTCGAGCCCTATCTCGTCACCCTGACCGAAAGCTCCGACGTCTTCCCGATCTTCCAGCATGCCGGGCTCGAGTTCATTTACCTCCTCGAAGGCGAGGTCGCCTATCGCCACGGCAGCCGGCTCTACACCATGCAGCCCGGCGACTCGCTGTTCTTCGACGCCGACGCCCCGCACGGCCCGGAGGAGCTGCGCAAGCTGCCGATCCGCTTGCTGTCGGTGATCGTCTACTCGCGCACCGGGCCGAACTGACCGCGCGTCAGGCGGCCTGAGACAGCAACAGCTTCGAGCGCTGGGTCGGTCGCCATGCCACGCGTTCGTTGAGCAGCGCGCGCCACAGCGCCTGATTGCCCGACCGCGCCGCGGCGGCGATCAGGGTCTGGGTGAGCAGATCGCGCTGGGCGTGGCTGCCGCCGATGCGGATCCATTTGTAGCGCACCGGCAGCAACAGCTCGACCGCGCGGGCGTAATCGCCGCGACTGAAGGCGACGATGCCATGGACGAGACGGCGGCCGACGTCGGCAGAGATGTCGCGATTATCGCCTTGGCCATCGAGGATATAGGCGTCGAGCGAGGCCAGCAGCCGGGCCAGACCCGCGCCATCGTCGAGCCGCGAGGCCGCCAACGCGATGTGCAGATCATTGAACACCAGGACGTGATCGTCGGCATGGGTCAGCCATTGGCCGGCGATCGCGGCCCAGCGGCTACCGACATCGATTCCCGCCAGTTCGAGCCGCCACAGCAGCGCCGCGGCATCAACGAGATCGAGCGCCGAATCATCCGGGAGTCGCGGTGCGATGAAGGTGTCGTATTTCTCCAGCACCTCATGGCCGCGGCCATTCTCGATCAGGAACACCGCGAGATGCCAGGAATTATGGACGGCGAGCCACTTGCCTTTGAGCCAATCCGGCAGAGTCTGGTTGAGGAAGCGGATGCCCTCGTCCTGGCGGCTCGCCATCTCCAGCACATGGGCCATGGCATGGACCGCCCAGCAATCCTCGCGGTTGATCTCCAGTGCCTCGCGCGCGACGTCCTCGGCGCGGCCGAGATCGCCCGCCTCCTCGAGGCCGAAGGCGTATTGCCCCAGGACGTAACCGTAATTCGGATTCGCGCGGTCCCAGCGCGGCAGGACCCGGGCGACAGAATCGCGGATGCTCTGCGAATGGCCGAGATAGAAATAGGTGTCATGGGCGAAGCGCAGCGCCAGCGCGTCCTGGGGATGGTCGAGCAGAATCTCCTCCCAGTGCTCGGTCGCGGCGATGATGCCACCCCGCGCCCAAGCCTTGGCGGCCTCGAGGTGCAGCTGCTCGCGCCGGGTCGCGCCGGCGAGGCCCGCTTCCGCCTTGGCGAGTTCATCGACGACCAACGAGTTATCGCCGCGAAAGCCATTGAGGAGATAGAGCGAGGCGACGGCGCTGTGGCCGAGTGTGAAACTCGGGTCGATCGCGGTGGCGGCCGTCAATGTCCCGACCGGGTCGTCCTTCCAGGCGTAATAGGCATGGAGCGCGGCGTCGAGCGCTGCCACGGATGCGGCGGTGCCGGTGACGGTTAAGCCTTGCAGATCCTTGGCCATGTGAGCGCCCTTCCCTTCGAGGGTTGATCGATTGCTTCCGGCAATATACCGATCAAGACAGCGATATATCATCTGCCGAAACGACGCAGGCGGACCGAAGCCCGCCTGCAGCATACGAATTCACGGCGACGCGCGGAAGGTTACTCGGATGCGCCCGCGCCGTGATGGCCCATCTTCGCGTGATGGCCGTGCCAGGCGATGGCCTTGGACAAAATCTCCCTCTGACCGGCATCGAGGACCGACCATAGCGGCGCCAACGCAGCTTTCTCCTGCTCCACGCCGTGGACCTCCTCCTTGAGCATCGCCAGCCGCGCGTCGAGACGCGTCGGCGCGTCCTGCGGCGGCGCCGACGCCATGGCCCGGAAGTGCTCGACCCGACGGCGCATGTTGTCCTTGATGACGAGGACGAGATTGTCCCACAGCGGCTTCTGCGCCGCCGTCAGATGCAGTTTGGCCTGAATCTCGGCGATGCGGGCCTCGAATTTGTGATGGGTCGCGCCACCCTGATGCCAGGGTGGCGAGGTCGGCGTTTCCTGCGCGAAGGCAGGGGTCGCGGCCATGAGCAGGCCGACAAGCACGAGGCGTCGTATGACCATTGTCTGGTTCCTTTAGATGATGTGAGTGTCGTGGCGTCGCCTGGGGAGCCCGCGTCTACCAGCGCCGCCAATAGCCGTAGCCGTATGGGCGGGGATAATAGCCGGGATAAACATAGACGGGGGCCGGCGGCGGCACGACGTAATAGGGCTGGACCGTAACCGGCGATGGCGCTTCGCGCGGCGGCGGATTGCCCTGTGTCGCCATGCATTGGACATAGGCGGTGTCGTAGCGATCCTGAATATCGTCGGCTGACTGCGCCGCATTGCCCTGGCCGACCGCAGCGCCTCCCAGCAGACCGGCGCCCGCGCCGATGGCGGCACCCGCACCGGCATTACCCGAACCCGCTCCAAGCAACGCACCTGCCGCCGCACCGAGCACGGTGCCGACTGCCGCGCTGCCGACAGCAGCCTGGTTCGCGGCCTGCGCCGGCTGGACACCGCCGGTGCGCCCGCTCGCGAATTGCCGGCAGGCGTAATCATCCTGTTGGAATTGGGACAAGGTCTTGCCAGGACCGGGCATCACGGCGACGCTCGGCCCCGTCGGCGGCGCCACCGCGCATCCGCAAAGAGCAACACTACTCAAAACCGCAATCTTGAAGGAATTCCGGCGAAACCTGGCCGCGATCATCACACGCCTCCGAAGTGGACGGCGATCCGTATCAAATCGGAACGCCGAATCATCCCCCCGGATATTTCTACGCTGAATCAGGCACCATTATCCCCGCCGGGCGGCCGCCGCGATATCCTGCCGCAGCAGGAAGCACGGAGCGGAGAATCGGCGGGACCAGATTGCGGTCCCGCCGGTCGACCTCAGCTGGCGCGGCGATAGCCTGCCATGATGATCTTGGTCGCCCGTTCTGCCGCCAGATTGAGGCTGCGCAGATCCTCGGGCTCGAGATTGTGGATGTTGGTCTTGCCCGTGCAGCGCGCCATCATCGAGACCTCGCTGGCCGCGGCCTTGAGGTAATTGGCGATGGCGTCGGTGCGCTGCTTCGCCGTGGCCAGCGGCGGGAACACGACGCCGTCGGCCGTGATCTCGCCGCCGATCGCCAGGGCCGGCGCGACCGCGGCAATCGCCGAGACGCAGCCCAGCGACAGCACCTTGGCGAGGTCGGTGCCGGAGCGGATGCCGCCGAAATAGACGAGGTCGAGAACCTCCTCGGAGTTCGCCGCGCGCAGCAGCTCGATCGACTCCGAGATCAGCGCAAGATTCGGTACGCTGTGCAGCTCGGGCCAGGACTTGTCGATGGCCCGGCTGGCGTCGAGGATGATGATGCCGATCTTGTGCTCGAGCGCGAAGGGAATGCCTGCCGCGATCTGGCCGACGCTGAGGCACAGGCCTGTGACCTGGCCGTCATGCGCCACCGGCGGCACGAACAGGGCGTCGTCGACGATGCCGATCACCGCCGCGGCGTCGGCACTCGCCGTCTCGCCGCGATGGAGCAGTTGCAGCCAGGGAATATTCCCTGCGATCGGCTTGCGCCCGACGTAACCGCCGCCGCCCGCCGCGATCCCGGCGGCGACCGCCGCCTGCACCGGTTCCGCCGCGTCGTCGAAGCCGCTGATCAGCAGAGCCTGGTCCATCACGATTTCGCCGCCGAGGACCGTGCGGGTCTTGCAGCTTTCGCGATAGGGATCGATCACGAGCCGGCTGAGATTGGCGGGCACGAAGGTGAGGTCGTCGAAATTGGCGATGTGTTCGGGCGGGAACGGATCCTCGCGCGGCACCAGGCGAGCGCGCGTGATCGCCGCGCGCGGCGCGGTCTGCGGCGCGATATTGACCATTTCGAAGATGGTCTCGCGCAGCTTGACCGAATAATCGGCCGAGCCGGTCTCGGTGTCGCAGCGATAGCAGCGCGCCGCCTGCTCGATCGCGGCCTGCTCGGTGTAGTTCGCCTCGGACTCGCTGAAGGTTTCCGGATGATCGCCGAGCGGGATATAGGCGGGATCCTCTGCCGGCAGTTTCTCCCACAGCGGATCCTGGGCGACCGGGACGGTGCGGGTGCGGTTGGGCGTCGCGTAGGGCTTCGGGTTGTCGATGCCTTCGAGCTGGGCGATCACGTAATAGGCGGCGCGATGCCCCTGCCCCATGGCATTGACGATGGTCGAGGGCCCGAAGGCGCCGTCGCCGGCGGCGTAGACATGCGCCATCCGCGTGCGCATGGTCTCGGCGTCGGTTTCGATGCGGTCATCGGCCATCAACCCGCAGCGCGACAGCTCGCGGCTGATCGATTTCTGGCCGACCGAGGCGATGATCAGGCCGGCGGCAATATCCTCGTCCTGGCCTTCGATGGCGACGGGACGGCGACGGCCATCGGGGCCGGGATCGCCGAGCTTGGTCTTCTGGACCCGCAAGATTGCCTGGCCACCGGGGCCTTCCGAGACGGAAACCGGCTGGACGTTGTAGACGATCTCGATGCCCTCGGCGACCGCGGCATGCAGCTCATGCTTGCGGGCGGGGATCTCATGGGGGCCGCGGCGATAGAGCACGCGGACCTTCTTAACCCCCGGCAGCCGACGGGCGACGCGGCAGGCATCCATCGCGACGTCGCCGCCGCCGATCACGAGCACGGTCTCGGGCATGGTCGGGCGGGCGCCGCCATTGACGCGCGCCAGGAAGGTCACGCCATCGACGATGCTCGGCAGATCGTCGCCGGGAATACCGAGCTTCTTGCCGGCATTGGCGCCGGTCGCCAGCAGCACGGCATCGTGCTTCGCCGTCAGGTCGCCGAGGCTGACCGCCTCGCCGAGCGGCGTCGACAGATGCAGCTTGATGCCGGGATAGCGGGTCAGGACGTGGCCGATATCCTGCTCGACCACCTCGGCCGGCAGGCGGAAATCGGGGATGCCCCAGGTCAGCACGCCGCCGGGCTTGCTGGCGGCCTCGTAGAGATGAACATGGTAGCCGGCCTGGGCGATATCCTGGGCGGCGGTGAGGCCGGCCGGACCCGAGCCGACGATGGCGACGGTCTTGGCCTTGGTCGGCAGTTGCACCGGCGGGCTCCAGGTGCTGCCGAGCTTGTCCATGACGAAGCGCTTGAGGCCGCGGATGGTGACGGCGCCGTCACTGCTGGTGCGGCGGCAGGCTGGCTCGCAGGGCGCGTCACAGACGCGGCCGCAGGTGCCGCTCAGCGGATTCGTCGCCGTGATCGCCTCGAGCGCGCCTTCATAATCCTTCAGCCAGATCAGGCCGACATAGGAGGCGACATCGGTGCCGATCGGGCACGCAACCTGGCACGGCGGCGGCACGTAATGCGGCTGGTCGGCGTCGTTGTGCAGCAGCGCGTCGAGTGCCGCGCTGGAAGAGCATGCGCCCATGGTCACGCTACCTTGGTCAGAATTTGTTCTTCGATCTCTCGATAGGAGGGATCGTAGGGAAGCCCGGTCATGGCCGCCGCTTCCGGCGTCACGGCCACGAGATCATCGCGCGACAATTTGCGGAAATCGTCATAGCCGAGTGCCTGGGTCAGCGCCGCGATCTGCCAGCGCACGGTCTCCAGGTAGCGATGGATCGCCTGGGCCTGCTTGTGGGTCTCGTAGCGCTTCTCGTGCTCGGGATCCTGGGTGGCGATGCCGACGACGCAATTACCGACATGGCACTGCATGCAGGCGATGCAACCGCCGGCGATCAGGGCCGAGGTGCCGACGCCGACCGCCGAGGCGCCGAGCGCCAGTGCCTTGACCGCGTCGATGCCGTCCTTGATGCCGCCCATCAGCACGATCGGCATGTCGCCGTTATGGCCGCATTCCTCGAGGCCATCGAGCGCCTCCTGCAACGCCGCCAGGGTCGGGATGCCGACATGTTCGAGCACTTCCGAGCTCGCCGCACCGGTCGAGCCCTGCATGCCGTCGAGCTGGACGAAATCGAAGCCGTCCTTATAGGCGATCTTGATGTCGTCGCGGACGCGGCCGGCGCCCATCTTGACGCTGATCGGGATGCGGTAGCCGGTGGCCTCGCGGAATTCCTCGACCTTGATGACGAGATCGTCGGCACCCATGATGTCAGGATGGCGCGACGGCGAGCGCAGATCGATGCCTTCGGGAATGCCGCGGATCGCGGCCAGTTCCTTGGTCACCTTCTTGGCCATCAGCTGGCCGCCGAGGCCGGGCTTGGCGCCTTGCGAGATATAGATCTCGATGGCGTCGGCCTTCTGCATGTCCTGGATGTTCCAGCCAAGCCGACCGGACAGGCACTGGAAGATCAGCTGCTTGGCCTCGGCCCGCTCCTGCGGCAGCATGCCGCCCTCGCCGGTATTCTCGACGGTGTCGGAGAGCCGCGACGCGATCGCCAGTGCCATCTTGGTCGAGCGCGACAGCGCGCCGAAGCTCATCGGCGCGATCATCACCGGGAACGAGAGCTCAAGCGGCTTGGCGCCGTGACGATCGCCGAGCTTGGTACGGAGGTTGACCGACTTGACCGGGTCGGGACCGATGCCGATGCGGTCCGGATTGACCTTGATCGCGATATCGCCGAGATGCGGCAGCGGCTTGGCGGCGCCATAGCCGCGAATCCGGTAGCGGCCGATGCTCGCCTTGACGCGGATGTCTTCCTGGACCTTGCGGTTCCAATAGCTCGACTGGTCGGTGAATTCTGTATAGGGCAGCGGCCGCAGGATCGGCTCGGAGCCGCTGTAGCGCAGCTTCTTGCCCGCGCCCTGGACCTTCTTGAAGGTGCCGGTGAACGGCATGTTGTATTTGGCGAGAAAGTCGCGGATCTCGATGTCTTCTTCCGGGGTCACTTCGCCGATCTCGGCGTCCGAGCCCAGGCTCTGGATACGCCCGCCGACGAAGATCGCGCCGTTGCTCATGTCTTCGCCGACCCGCTCGCCGGAATCGCCGAGGATGATGATGCGACCGCCATACATCATATAGCCGGCGAGGAAGCTGGCGTTGCCGCCGCAGCACAGGGTCCCGGCCTTCATGACCTGACCGGCGCGGCTGCCCATGTTGCCCTTGATGACGATGTCGGCGCCGCGGATCGCAACGCCGGCGATGGCGCCGGCATTGCCGCCGACCACGACCGAGCCCGAATACATATTGTCGCCGACGCCCCAGCCGACATTGCTGTCGACGATGAACTGGGCGCCATGGGTCAGGCCGGCACAGAAATATCCCGCCGAGCCGCGAATATGCACCTTCGCGGGGGTCGTCAACCCGACGCCGAGATGATGCTTGGCGTCGGGGTTGAGCAGTTCGATGTCCTGACCGAGGGCCGCGACTTCGCGCAGCTTTTCATTGGCCTCGCGGACGGTAAGCGTCGCTAGATCGATCGTGACCATGTCTGGCAGGTTCCCGGCGCTGGTTCGGTGGTGTTGAGGGGCTGGCCGGGGAACAACCGGTTCAGCGAGACTTCTTCGGAAGCGATGGCGACGAGGTTGTCGTCCTCGTACATCACCATCGGCTTGGCCGCGAGGCGATCCTTGGCGAAGCCGATACCGTCCTTGGTCGAAACCAGGAACGAGAAGGTGCCGTCGAGATCGTCGACCGATTCCGCCAGCGCCTGCTCCAGCTTCTCGCCGGCCGAGAGCTTGTCGGCGAGATAGACCGCGATCAGCTCGCTGTCGTTGTCGGTGCGGAATTCGAACCCGCGCCGCTCCAGCCGCCGCCGCATCTTCCAGTAATTGGTGATCTGGCCGTTATGGACGATCGCGATGTCGGAGAAGCCGGTCGCCCAGAACGGATGGGCCGATTCCGGCTTGACCTCGGACTCGGTCGCGAGCCGGACATGGCCGATGCCGTGGCTGCCGGCTATGGTGCCGACATGATAGAGCGCGTCGAGCTCGTGGCTGGTGCCGACATCCTTGATGACGTCGAGGCTGGATCCCAACGAGATCAGCTTGGCGGCATGCTCCATCGCATAGGCGAAGGGGCGGATATCGCCTTTGAAATCGACGGTGATGCGATAGGTGCAGCCCGCGGTCTCTTCCTCGAGCACCTTGGCGTCGAATTCCGCGAGCACCGACTTGATCTTGGCGATCGTCGGCGCGGCATCGCCGGTCTCGGGCAACAGAAAGCGCAACCGCAGACCGGAAATGCCATCCTCATAGAGGGCGAATCCGGTACTGTCGATGCCACGGTGCTGACAACCGTCGAGCATGTCGACGAGCGTCTGCCCGAGCACGTGGTTACTATCGGTCTTTTTAAAGAGAATTCCGGCGATTCCGCACATATCCTCTGTCCTCGTGAAGTGGTTGATTGAACGTAACGGAACGGCAGGAATCGTTCAAGCGGTATGAAACTTTTTTTCTCTCCAGGAAAGGTCTGGTCTCCCAAGCGCCTTGCGCATGCGTCCCGACGGGTGGGTTAGCGGGGCGATGGCGACCTGCGGCAAAATGGTCGAGCCCTTGCCTCCGGTTACGGCAGAATTATCCTCTCATGAATTTTTCTTTCTTCTCCGTTGATTCTCGGCGTAATTTGGGCGTAGTCATGCATGGGGTGCATTTCAATCCAGCTTTCGGGGTTCCGCGATGACGACAGATCTTGCCAAGGTCGCTAAAGACCGGGGTATCGAATATTTCCTGATCAGCTTTGTCGACCTGTTCGGCGCGTTGCGTGCCAAGCTGGTGCCGGCTTCCGCCATCAAGGCGATGCAGCGTGACGGCGCCGGTTTCGCCGGCTTCGCGGTTCATCTCGACATGACTCCGGCGCATCCGGATACCTTCGGCCGTCCCGACCCGGACAGCCTGATCCAGCTGCCGTGGAAGCCTGAAGTGGGCTGGCTGGCGGCCGATGTCTACTGCGACGGCAAACTGGTCGAAGACTGTCCCCGCGGTATCCTGCGCAAGCAGATCGCCCGCGCCAAGGAGATGGGCTACCAGATGAAGTCCGGCGTCGAGTGCGAGTTCTTCATCCTCACCCCCGACGGCAAGAGCATCGCCGACCAGGCCGACACCTATTACAAGCCCTGCTACGACCAGATGGCGCTGATGCGGCAGTACGATCTCATTAAGGAGATCTGCGACGCGATGCTGGCGCTGGGCTGGGGCGCCTACCAGAACGACCACGAGGACGCCAACGGCCAGTTCGAGATGAACTGGCATTACGACGACGCCCTGGTCACCGCCGATCGCCATGTCTTCTTCAAATACATGGTCAAGACCTTGGCCGAGAAGCGCGGCTATCGCGCCACCTTCATGCCGAAGCCGTTCAACAACCTGACGGGCAGCGGCTGCCACATGCATGTCTCGGTGTGGAAGGACAACAAGAACCTGTTCGAAGACGCCAAGGGCGAGCTCGGCATGTCGGCGCTGGCCTATCAGTTCCTCGGCGGCGTCATGCATTCCGCCGCCGATCTCTGCGCCTTCTTCAATCCGACCGTGAACAGCTACAAGCGCATCAACGCGCCGGTGACTTCCTCGGGCGCGACCTGGTCGCCGAACACCATCACCTATTCCGGCAACAACCGTACCCATATGGTCCGCATCCCCGAGGCCGGCCGCTTCGAGCTGCGCCTGATGGACGGCGCCACCAACCCGTACCTCGCCCCGGCTGCCGTGCTGGCCGCGGGCCTCGACGGCGTCACCAACAATCGTGATCCCGGCAAGCGCCTCGACATCGACATGTACAAGGACGGCCACAGCGTCAAGAACGTGAAGCGCCTGCCGCTCAACCTGCTCGACGCGCTGCGCCTGCTGGACAAGTCGAAGGTCGTCCGCGGCGCCTTCGGCGATCAGATGGTCGACAGCTACCTCAAGCTCAAGCACGCCGAGTGGAACGCCTTCATGAGCCACGCGACGCAGTGGGAACGCGATCACACCCTCGATTGCTGACACTTCCTGCCTGGACGCCGAAGAAATGACCGAGCACCATCAATACATCCTCACCATCGCCTGCCCCGATACGATCGGCATCGTCGCCGCCGTGTCGGGCTACCTGGCGAGCAATGGCGCCTTCATCACCGACTCAGCGCATTTCGGCGATACGCTGAGCGGTCAGTTCTTCATGCGGACAGTGTTCCGCCACGACACCTCCCGGCTCAGCATTGCCGCCTTCAAGGACGGCTTCGCCGAGCTGGGCCAACGCTTCGGCATGACCTGGGCAATCCACGACGCGGCCCGCAAGGCCCGGGTCTTGATCCTGGTCTCGAAGTTCGACCATTGCCTGAACGATCTGCTGTATCGCTATCGCACCGGCGCGCTGCCGATCGATATCCCGGCGGTGGTCTCGAATCATCCCGACCTCGAGCGTCTGGTCGAGTGGCACGGCATCCCCTACCACCACCTGCCGGTCACCAAGGAGACCAAGGCCGAGCAGGAGGGCCGCATCCACGAGATGATGGACCGGATGCATATCGATCTGGTGGTGCTCGCGCGCTACATGCAGGTCTTGTCGCCGGAGTTCTGCCGGGCGCTGCAGTGGCGGGCGATCAACATCCACCACTCGTTCCTGCCGAGTTTCAAGGGCGCCAAGCCCTATCACCAGGCCCATACCCGCGGTGTTAAGCTGATCGGCGCCACTGCCCATTACGTGACGACCGATCTCGACGAAGGTCCGATCATCGAACAGGCGGTCGAGCGCGTCGACCATACCCATACACCGGACGATTTGGTCGCGATCGGCCGCGACATCGAGAACCTCGTGCTGTCGCGTGCGATACGTTACCACACCGAGCATCGCGTGCTTCCCAACGGCACGAAGACCGTAGTATTCCGCTGACATGACCGCACATCTGATCGACGGCAAAGCCTTCGCCACGGCTCTCCGAGAGCGCCTCACTGGCGAGATCGCGAGCCTGAAGGCTGCCCATGGCTTCACCCCCGGCCTCGCCGTCGTCCTCGTCGGCGAGGATCCGGCCAGCCAGGTCTATGTCCGCAACAAAGGCCGCGAGACCCTTGCGGCCGGCATGGCCTCGTTCGAGTTCAAGAAACCGGCCGAGATCTCCGAAGCCGAGTTGCTGGCCCTGGTCGAGACGCTCAACCGCGATCCCGCGGTCCACGGCATCCTGGTGCAGTTGCCGCTGCCCGGCCATATCCGCACCGACCGCGTGCTGGCAGCGATCGATCCTGCCAAGGACGTCGACGGCTTCCACGTCATCAATGCCGGGCTGCTGGCGACCGGCGGCCCCGGGCTGGTGCCCTGCACGCCGCTCGGCTGCCAGATGCTGCTGCGCGACTATCTCGGGGATCTCTCGGGCCTCGAAGCCGTGATCGTCGGCCGCTCCAATATCGTCGGCAAGCCGATGGCGCAGTTGCTGCTCGGCGATAATTGCACGGTCACGATCGCGCATTCGAAGAGCCGCGACCTGCCTGCGATCTGCCGCCGCGCCGATATCCTGGTCGCCGCCGTCGGCCGGCCGGAGATGATCCGTGGCGACTGGATCAAGCCCGGCGCCACCGTGATCGATGTGGGCATCAACCGAATTCCGGCAGCCGAGGGCAAGACCAAACTGGTCGGCGACGTCGCCTTTTCCGAAGCCGTGGACGTGGCCGGCGCGATCACCCCGGTGCCCGGCGGTGTCGGCCCGATGACCATCGCCTGCCTGCTCGCCAATACCCTGACCGCGGCACGGCGCAGCCGCGGTCTCGACTGATCGCGGCTGCTCTGGCGAAACGGACGGAGAGGCCATGCGCATCGCCTATATGAGCGATCTGCACTTGGAATTCGAAGCCGCCCGCGCCAAACAGGACGGCTGGCGGGAACTCGACGCCGCACGCCGCAGCCTGCCGGGCCACCCCGACCGTGGCCCCCTGCTCTCCTCGATCCAGGGCGTCGATCTCGTCATCCTCGCCGGCGACATCGATACCGGCACCCAGGGCGTGCGCTACGCCGATGCGGTGGCAAACTACCTCGAAGCCCCCGTCGTCTATGTCGCCGGCAATCACGAGAGCTATGACGGCGACCTGACCGAGCTCGCCGGGAACCTCCAGGCCGCGGCCTGGGCCACCGAAGGTCGGGTCTTCTACCTGGAGCAGGGCATTGCCAGCCTCTGGGTCGGTGGCGAGCGCCTCCATGTCCTCGGCTGCACCTTGTGGACCGACTATCAGCTCGAGGGCGACTGCGACGGGGCGATGCGCCGCGCGCTCGGTCGGATGCACGACTATCGCCAGATCACCTGGCACGGTGCGGCCTTCCAGCCCCGCGACGCGCTCGCCATCCATCGCCGCTGCCGCGCCTGGCTCGGCGAGCAGATCGACCGGGTGCGCCAGCGCGATCCCGCATCGCGCCTCGTCATCGTCAGTCATCACGCCCCGATCCCGTTGCCGCTCGAGCCACGGGTCGCCGAGTTGGCCCCCTGCTATGCCTCCGACCTCGCACCGGCGATCGCGCAATGGCGCCCCGACGCCTGGTTCCACGGCCATAGCCATCGCCGTCACGAGACCCGCTGTCACGACACCTGGGTGGTCTCGGCCCCGCTCGGCTATCCCGGCGGGCGTGTCCTCGATACCGGCTACGCCCCGGGGCTCCTGGAGTTCTGACGCGGCAGGAATGCCGGCACCCGCTTATGGTTGACATCCTCCGGGCTTACGGCTTAAGTGCCCGCCACTCGCGGCCCCGAGGGGCCGCACATCTCACCGCCGCGCGCCCTCCGGCCCGCAACGACCAAAGGTGAGAGCCCGTAGCTCAGCCGGTAGAGCATCTGACTTTTAATCAGAGGGTCTCGGGTTCGAACCCCGACGGGCTCACCAAAACAAATCATTGAAATATATAAACAATAATGAAGAAAGCCCGTCGACGACGCTGTAAGCAGCGAGACCGCGAACGGGACATTGATAGGATATATCGAAAAAGGCCGCTGGAATTATCGCCTGGCGTAAAGCCATTTGCGATCTCCGTTCCAGCAACAGGGATTGCCATCAGGCGCAATCCTTATGACGGCGGCTATATGGTCGGCCACCGAGCAAGACGCGACGCTACCTGGTCTCCTGCGTCTCCACGCTCGCCGAGGCGAGTTACCGGCACACCTGCTGCCATGAACACTCGCTCATATTGTTACAAAGCCTAGCCAGCGCGCATGAGCTCGCCCCAATCGGTGGGACGACCGTCGGCATAATGGGAGTGATCGAAGGCGCAACGATAGGCGGGATGCTGGGCGGCGCGATAGCCGGGAGGTCGATGGAACTATCGCATACCTGGGCCCAACGGTGGTCTCTAGGGAGGGCCATACCTCATAGCCCGGTAATCCCTCCCCTGGGGCTCGCCTCATTGGCTCAACGTTACTCCCCATCCTGAGCCGGGTACGGCAACACTGGCACCGCTGGTGATGGCGAAACCGTTCATCTGCCACTCGTAGAGCTGGGTGGTGCTGACGTTCTGGAACAGGATGTCCGCCTTGCCGTCGCCGTTGTAATCGCCGGTGCCGACCACCTTCCAGCCGCCCGGGGTGCCTGGCGTGGCGCCCGCGATCACGTTGGTGCCGTTCATCTCGTAGGTATAGAGCTGAGCGGTGCTGGTGTTTTGGAACAGAATATCGGCCTTGCCGTCGCCGTTGAGATCACCGGTCCCCACCACGCTCCAGCCTGCGCCGGGAACGCGGCTGACAAAGCCGCCGCCGCTCACCGCGAGGCCACTGGTGTTGTACTCGTAGAGCTGAGTGGAACTCGAATTCTGCACCAGGATCTCGGTGCCGCCATTGCCGATGAAATCTCCGGTGCCGACCACCTTCCAACCCGCGCCGGGGAATGCCAGGCTCGCGCCGGACAGCACCGTGCCGCCGCTCATGGCATAAGCATAGATTTGGCTGGTCCCGCTGTACTGGAACAGGATATCGGCGTTGCCGTCCTTGTTGAGATCGGCCGTGCCCACCACCTGCCAGCCGGCCCCTGGCACCCGGCTGACGAAGCCGCCGCTCGCCACGCTGGTCCCGCTCATCTGGTAGTCATAGAGCTGGGTGGTGGCCGAGTTCTGCAGCAGGATATCGGCTTTGCCATCGCCGTTGAAATCGGCGGTCGCGACCACCGACCAGCCGGCGCCGGGAAGGCGCGAGACGAAGCCGCTGGCGCTCACCGCGAGGCCGCTCATCTGGTATTCATAGAGCTGCGTCGAGCTCGCGTTCTGCACCAGGATGTCCGACCTGCCGTCGCCGTTGAAATCTTCCCGGACCACAGCCGAGGCGGCCGACACCACCGGCGGATTGGCCGGATCGACCGCCGACCAGCCCGCGCCCGGCACCCGGCTGAGAAAGCCGCCCGAGGCGACGCCGAGGCCGTTCATTTGGTACTCGTAGAGCTGCGTCGACGCCGCATTCTCGACCAGGATGTCGGATTTGCCATCGCC
>CAIUCF010000616.1 GCA_903897565.1 uncultured Rhodospirillales bacterium
GGCTCGGCCTCGCCCGGGCGCCGGTGCGGATCACGGCGATCGAGGAGGATGACAAGGGCCTGCTGACGGTCACTGCGGAGGAGTTTCCCGCCGGCATCGCCACCGCCACGCAATACCCCAAACAGGCGCGCAATCCCTACGCGCTCGATTATGATCTCGCCGCCGCCGCGGTCAACACGCCAGTGATCTTCGAGCCGCAATCGAGCCTGACCGGCGGCGGCGCCGAGATCTGGATCGGCGCCAGCGGCGGGGTGGCAGGCACCGCCGATCCACGATGGGGCGGCTGCCATGTCTGGCTGTCGCCGGACGGCACCAGCTACAAGAATATCGGCAAGATCTCAGGTCCGGCGCGCCAAGGCGTGCTCTCGGCGTCGCTTGCCGCCTTTACCGACAGCAATCCCGACAGCACCGATACGCTCGGAGTCGATCTGACGATGAGCGCCGGTACGCTGCTCAACGCGACCACCGCCGACGCGGCCGCGGCGCGGACCTTGCTCTATGTCGATGGCGAGTTGATGGCCTATGCGACGGCGGTACTGACTGCGGCCAACCACTATAACCTGACGGGCTTGCAGCGCGGTCTCTACGGTACCAGCGCCGGCGCGCATGGCGCGGGCAGCCAGTTCCTGCGTCTCGACGATGCGATCTTCAAATACGCACTGCCCGGCCAGTATGTCGGGGTGCCCCTGCATGTGAAATTCCAGAGCTTCAATATCTGGGGCGGCGGCCTCGAGGATCTGGCGAGTTGCACCGATTACGCTTATGGCCCGAACGGCGCCGGCTATCTGGTGCCGACGCCGGCGGGCAGCCTGACGGTATCGGCGACGATCCCGTCGGCGCCGAGCGGGCTGGTCGCGGCCGGCGGCCAGAACATCATCGTGGTCAACTGGAGCCGCAATCCCGAGGCCGACGTGCTCGGCTACATCGTCTGGTCTGCCGAGGGCCACGATGCCAGTTTCGCCGACGCGGCGATCGTCGCCCAGGTGTCGGCCCTGACTTGGACCCACGCCAATCTCGGCTATGGCGAGGCCCGGAGTTACTGGGTCGAGGCCTATTCGAGCGCCGGCAGTTCTTCACCGACGGGGCCGGTCTACGCGACGACGGCGTTCACCATCCCGGTCGAGGCGATCGGGGAGGCGGCGATATCGGCCGACAAGCTGATCCCGATCCTGGCCCAGCAGATTGCGGCGATCGAGGCGGTCACCCAGGGGGCGGTGGTGTCGGCAGCGCAGGCCGGGCTGGCACAGAGCCAGATCGCGATCGAGCAATATACCCGCGCCTCGGCCGACCAGGCGGTGGCGGCCCAGATCACGACGGTGCAGGCCTCGCTGAATGGTTCGCTTGCGATCGTCCAGGGCAATATCAATACCGTGGCCAGCAACTTGGCGACGACGGCTTCCGACCTGACAACGGTTTCGACCACGGTCGCCGGGCAGACCGCGACGATCGCGGCGCAGTCGACCTCGATCAACGGGTTGCAGGCGCGCTACACGGTCCAGGTCGAGCTCGACACCGGCGGCCGGCGCTATATCGGCGGGATGGGGCTGATCGGCGGGCCGGATGGCGCGGGCGGTGTCGCGTTCGACGCCACCTTCCTCGTCAACAGCTTCACCATCGCCCAGCTCATGGGCGACGGCTCGATCTTGACGGTCGCGCCGTTCTTCGTCTCCGGCGGAAATGTCTATATCCAGAACGCCCTGATCGGCTCGCTCTCGGCCAACAAGATCACCTCCGGGACAATTTCGACCGCGAACATCGTGATCCAGCCGACGGGATCAGGGCAGGGGCTGACCGTCTATAACCAGGCGGGCTCGAAGGTGCTCGACAGCGCCGCCGGGCTGTGGCCGGGTAACGCGACCCTGATGCCGGCGACGACGACGCCGATCACGACCGGCACGATGGGCGGCCAGCCGATCATCGGCGCCCTGACGGCGGGTTTCAGCGGCCGCGCGGCGATCGGCATGCTGTCGGCGACGATCGCGGCCGAGAGCTACAGCGGCGGCAGCACGACCATCTATTTCTACGTCTTCGTCGACGGCGTCGAGGTCAGCTCCGGGTCGAACAATATCGGCAATTCGGGCACGACCAACGCCTTCCTGATCGGGCTGACCTCGAGCGCGCTCGGCGCCGGCAGCCACACGATCACGGTCACCGCCAATGGCGGCGGCACCGGGTCCCGGCCGACCGTCACGGCGATCGACTTCACCGTGCTCGATTTCAAGGCGTGATTCCTGCCCCTTCTCCCTCGAGGGGGATGGGGCGCTTTGTCGAAGGCTCGAACTATGACCACAGGTTGGTATCGCACAGGGACCGTCGCGGTCGCTCACGGCGCGAACGCCGTCACGGGGACGGGGACGAGCTGGATCACCAACGGGATCGCGGCGGGCGACGTCTTCACCGCCGATTTCGCTAATCTCTACGAGGTCCAGGCGATCAGCGGCGAGGGCGCGCTGGCCCTCGACCGGCCCTACGCCGGCCCGAGCGCCAGCGGTGCGGGCTACGCGATCATCGATAATTTCTCGCCGCTTTCGGCGACGCTGCTGGCGGCGGTGAACAGCCTGATCGCGACCTACACGGCAGGGACCCAGCCCTATGAGCTCGAGATGTTCCTACCGGGAGCGCCTGCCGCCGCGCAGATCGTCTATCGCCGCATCTTCGCAATTACCGTCAATCTCCCGCCCGGCCTGACCGGCAGCCTCGCCAGGGCCGGCGTCGCGGCGACAGCGGGCACGAGTTTCACGATCCAGAAGAACGGCGCCAATATCGGCGCGATCCTGTTCGGCGCGGGGGCGACGGTGCCGACATTCTCCCTGACCGCTGCCGTGAGTTTCCTCGCCGGCGACATCCTCTCGATCGTGGCGCCGGCCACGCCGGACCCGACGCTCGCCGAGATCGCACTCGTGTTGTTGGGGAGTGTGTCGTGATGGCGAAACATCGACACCGCGATCGTCATCCCCGCGCAGGCGGGGATCCATGCCTGATGAAGTCAAAGCTCTACCCAACGATGGATTCCCGCCTTCGCGGGAATGACGATGAACGGAGCCGGCCATGACTTGGTATCGCGCAGGCACCGTCGCGCTTGGCAATGGTTCGGCCAATGTCGTCGGTTCGGCCACGGGCTGGATCGCGGGCGGCGTTGCGCTCGGCGACGTCTTCACGGCCGACAACGTCACGCTCTATGAGATCGTCGGGCTCGCCGACGACACCCACCTGACCCTTGACCGGGCGTTTGCCGGCGCCACGGCGGCGGGGGCGGGCTATGCGATCATCCGCAACCTGTCGCCGCCCGGTGCCGCGATGATGAGCTCGGTCGTCGCGCTGACCGGCGCGGTCGAGACGCTGATCTCGGGCGGGAGCGCGCCGGAGCTCGGCCTTGCCGGGGCGTTCGCGGTTTCGGCCCAGGCGACGCCGGATATGAGCGTCCAGGTCGCGGGCGGCATGCTGCAGATCGCGGGATCGCCGACGGTGATCTCGGCGCAGACGGTCGCGTCGCCCGCTGCGCCCTTGGCGCATCCCCGGCTCGACCTCGTGGTGCTCGACATCTTCACCGGCGCCGTCGCGATCATCGCGGGCACCGAGGCCGTCGCGCCGGTGCTGCCGGTTGCGCCGGCCTGGAACATCCCGCTCGCCAGCCTGGCGATGTCGGTCGGGCAGGGCGCGATCGCGGCGGCGCAGATCGCCGATCTGCGGCCGCTGTTCGACGACGGCCTGACCTCGGGCCGCATCGACGCCCGCAGCTTCGGCGCGGTCGGCGATGCGATCTCGACGGCGACCGCCATCCTGACCGTGCCGAGCGGGCTGGTCGGGGGGGCCTGCAGCGTCACTGTCGGGTCGACCACGATCGCCGGCGTCGCCGGCACCCCGTCCGGCGCGCAATGGCAGGTGACGGGCTCGATCGCCAACACGCTCGTCCATGGCACCGTCAACGACGTCACCCGGATCATCGCGGCGATCAATGCCAATGTCCCAAGCGTTACCGCCAGTCTCGGCAGCGGCACCGGCCAGATCCTGATCGCCTGGAACGACGCCACCAGGGCCGGCAACGGCATCGCCGTCTCGGGCACGCCGGGCTTCACCGTCACCGATCTGTCCGGCGCCGCGCAGGCGACCCTGACCGGCGGCACCGCGATGAGCCAGACGCCGAATGCCGGCCCGCTGCAGGATGCGATCCATGCCGCGATCTTGGCTGCCGCCGGTTACCCCTACGAGGTCTTCGTCCATGACGGCACCTATCTGTGCGAGGCCTCGCTCTACCTGCCGTCCAATATCCGGCTGCGCGGCATCGGCCATGGCATTTACGGCAGCAAGGGCACGCGGCTGATCCGCGGCGGCAATTTCCCGCTGATCGTCTGCGCCGGTGTCAGCACCACGATCCAGTCCTCGCCGTTTGGCCTGGTCTCCCAGGTCGTCGTCGAAGATCTCTGTCTCGACGGCGGCGACAGCTTCGGCGCCGGGTCCCAGGCCGGTGGCACGATCACGTTCTCGGGCGCCGTCAGCGTCGGCAATACCGTGAGCCATCGCGGCGTCACCTTCACCGCGGTGGCGGCGGGGACCCCGCTGACCGCCACCACCTTCGCCGGCGGCGTCGGCCGCGATGCCGATCTCGCCTCGCTGCTGGCGCAATTGCAGGCCAGTCCGAGCGCCAATATCCAGGAATCGACATATCGGATCAGTACGCCCGGCACGATCGCAATCACGGCGATCGCGCATGGCGCCGGCGGCAATGGCTA
>CAIUCF010000617.1 GCA_903897565.1 uncultured Rhodospirillales bacterium
GTCGGCGCGCCACCAGCACGGGTCAACAGCCCGAGGAGACTCGGATAGTGCTCGAGGAGTTCGGCGCCGTGGTCGAGCACCACCGGCGCGGCGGTGGTAAGACCGAGTATCAGAAACGCCGCCGCCACGCGATGGTCGAGCGCAGCCTCAATCCGGCAACCGCCGGCAACGACGTGACCGCCATTCCCGGTAATGACCAGGGTTGTCCCCTCCGCCCGCGCATCGACGCCGCAACCGCGCAGGCCCGCCGCCAGCGGAGCGAGCCATTCCGGTCGCCGCTCCCAGCCTTCGAGCACCGTCCGCCCCGCTGCCCGGGCGGCGAGGACGGCGAGCAGCGGGTAATCGTCGATCGCGACTGCGGGGTCGTCCGGGCTGATGACGGCGCCGCGCAGCGCGCTGCTGCGCACCCGCAGATCGACCAGCAGCGCCTCATCCTTGGTCGTCACGGCTTCGGTCGCGATCTCCGCGCCCAGAGATCTGAACCAGGCGAGCGCTTGCACGAGACGCTCATCGACGGTCAGACGCCCGAGAACGACCTCCGAATCCGGGCGAGAAAGTGCGGCCGTGGCAATCAGGAGCCCAACCGCGGGATCGCCAGGGAGCGCCAGGGTCGCCGGCCAGAGCTCCCCCTGTCCCACAACACTGCTCTGATAATCGCCGTCGGGTCGCCGCTCCGACGCGAGCCTCGCGCCGAACGCGGCGAAAATGCGGTCAGGACGTTCTTCCGCGGAAAACTCGTGGCTGACCGTGGTCTCTCCCGGGCAGTTGAGAGCCGCGACGAGCAGGGTCGCCCTCTCCACCGCCGACCGTGCCGCGAATTCCTGCGGCAGCGGGTTCGTGGACCCGAGAACCGTCAAGGGCAGCATCGTGCCGGCCCGTCCCACGAAGCCGGCGCCACTCTGCTCCAGTGATGACGTCAGCCAATGCCAGGAGCGATCACGGAAAGCATCGCCGCCGTTCAGGATCGTCGTCATGGGCTGCATCGCCGTGAGGGCGATCAAGAACGGGACGCCCAGCCCCGCCTCTCCGACCTCGAGGATGTGGTCGGGCTCGCCGAGGCCGCCGATACCGACGCCATCGATCGCCCAGACCCCGTCCCCGCCCGATGCGATGCGACAGCCGAGTACGCGCAGCGCCGCCATTGTGGCCAGGATATCGGCGCGCTCGCCTATCCCAGACAGCTGCGAACGCCCCACAGAGACCGCCGCCAGAACGACGGCGAGCTGCCCGTCGAGCGCCGCGCAGGGAATCGTCACGCTACCGCGCAGCGGGCCGGAAAGACGAGCCGTCAAGGTCTGGTTGGCGATTGCCACGCGGCGGTCGCTCCTAGGCGAGAACAAGGGTCGAAAGCGGGGTCTGACAGAATCGTCGAATCGCGATCAGACTTCAGCATTTTGCTTTTGACAGGGACGGACGATCATGGCAATTGCCGCCGTCCAACATCTGTCCAGTTACCGATCCTACGGAGTGTCCGGTGGCCAATCCCGAGTGGGGCACCAAGCGCGTTTGCCAGAGCTGCGGCGCCAAGTTCTACGACATGAAGCGCGAGCCGATTGTCTGCCCAAAATGCAAGACAGCCTTCGACCCCGAGGCTTTCCTGAAGACACGCCGCAGCCGGACTCCGGGCGGCAACATCGATAAGGATCAGGTCGCCTCCGCGGTCATCGATCCCGAGATCGAAGTCGATGACGCCGAGCTCCTCGACGAGGACGACGAGGTGGCAGCCGCCGCGGTCGTCGACGACGAGGAAGAGGAGGACTTGTTCGAGGACGCCTCCGAACTCGGCGAAGACGAAGACGACATGGCGGAAGTCATCGAAAACGTCGGCGAGGAAGAAGATCGCTGAGACCGCTGGCCGGGGGGTCGCCTGAGCGATCCTCCGCACGGCGCTTGCCGCCCCTCCGTGCCGTGATATAACGGATACCGCGCTCTGGCCTTATCCGCCGCCGGCGTTCCGATTTCGTGACCCAGGGTATTTCCCGCTTGGCAAGCTCCACCGTCCTGATCCTCAATGGCCCGAACCTGAATCTGCTCGGTGTTCGGGAACCCCAGATATACGGGACCGAGACCCTCGCCGATATCGAGGAGGCGTGCCTGGAGCGCGCCGCCCATCTCGGGCTGGCGGTCGATTTCCGCCAGTCCAACAGCGAAGGCGAGTTGATCGACTGGGTGCAGGAGGCGCGGGATACCGCCCAGGGCATCATCATCAATGCCGGCGGCTACAGCCACACCTCGATCGCCCTGCTCGACGCCCTGACCGCCAGCGATCTGCCGATCGTCGAGGTCCATCTTTCGAACATCCACAAGCGGGACAGCTTCCGCCATCACTCCTATGTTTCACTCGCGGCCAAGGGCGTGATTGTAGGATTGGGCGGTTTCGGCTACGAACTCGCACTCGACGCGATCGCGCGCTTGATCATCGCGCGCAACTAGCCGTCTCGGCGCGACGAGACTGACCGCTTCGGCGCAACACCCAGGCTTCACGGGACCATGAGCAACGACAACACCTTCTCCATCGACGACGCGCTCGTGCGCAAACTGGCCGGCCTCCTCGACGAGACCCGGTTGACCGAGATCGAATACGCCTGGGGCGAGCATCGCATCCGCGTCACCCGCCAGCCGAGCCCGGTTCACGCCGCGCTCGGCGCCGCACCTGCGCCGATGCAGGCTCCCGCAGCGGCACCCGCGGCGGCCGAGGATCTGAGCAAGCATCCCGGCGCGGTGACCTCGCCGATGGTCGGCACGGCCTATCTCTCGCCGCAGCCGGGCGCCCCCGCATTCGTGCGCGTCGGCGACACCGTCAGCGCGGGCCAGCCCTTGCTGATCGTCGAAGCGATGAAGGTCATGAACCAAATCCGCTCGACCAAGGCCGGTCGAGTCGCCCGCATCCTGGTCGAAGACACCGCGCCTGTCGAATTCGGACAGGTCCTTGTGATCCTGGAATAGTTGAACCTCGGGAGAGCCGATTTGCCGATGTTCGAAAAGGTGCTGATCGCCAATCGTGGCGAAATCGCACTGCGCGTTCTTAGAGCCTGCCGCGAGATGGGCATTCACACGGTCGCCGTCCACTCGACGGCGGATGCTCAGGCCATGCATGTCCGCCTCGCCGACGAGAGCGTCTGCATCGGGCCGCCCTCGGTCCGCGAGAGCTATCTGAATATTCCGGCGATCCTGTCGGCCGCCTCCATCACCGGCGCCGACGCCATCCATCCCGGCCTCGGCTTCCTGTCGGAAAACGCCGATTTCGCCCAGATGGTCGAAGAGCACGGCCTCACCTTCATCGGCCCGACGCCGGAGCATATCCGGATGATGGGTGACAAGGTGATCGCCAAGCGCGTCGCCCAGGAGCTCGGCATTCCCACGGTTCCCGGCTCCGTCGGTGCGATCGGCGATATCGACGTCGCCTGCAACCGCGCCGCGGAAGTCCAGTACCCGGTTCTGATCAAGGCCTCGGGCGGCGGCGGCGGTCGCGGCATGAAGGTCGCGAACAACGAGGCCGAACTGCGGGCGCTGATCCCGATCGCGCAAGGCGAGGCGAAGGCGTTCTTCAACAATGACGAGGTCTATTTCGAGAAGTATCTCGACAAGCCGCGGCATATCGAGATGCAGATCCTCGGCGACGGCCAGGGCAATGCCATCCACCTCGGCGAGCGCGATTGCTCGCTGCAGCGTTCGCATCAGAAGATTCTCGAAGAAGCGCCCTCACCCGCCCTGACCGCTGCACAGCGCGAAGAGATCGGCGCGATCGCCACAAACGCGATCGCCAAGCTCAATTATCGCGGCGCCGGCACCTTGGAGTTCCTGTTCCAGGACGGCCAGTTCGCCTTCATCGAGATGAACACGCGCATTCAGGTGGAGCACCCTGTCTCCGAGCTGATCAGCGGCATCGACCTCGTGCAGGAACAGATCCGCATTGCTGCCGGCGGCACGCTCGATCGGACGCAGGCCGATGTCGTGCTGCGCGGCCACGCGATCGAGTGCCGGATCAACGCCGAACACCCCCTCACCTTCGCGCCCTCGCCAGGCCTCGTGACGACTTATCATGCCCCCGGCGGCTATGGCGTGCGCATCGATTCTGCGCTGTACCAGGGCTACCGGGTGCCGTCGCAATACGACAGCCTGGTCTCCAAGCTTATCGTCCATGGCCGCGACCGCATGGAATGCATCATGCGACTGCGCCGGGCGCTGGCCGAATACGTCATCGCCGGGATCGACACCAACATCCCGCTGCATCAGCGCCTGATGGAGGAACCGGATTTCATCGCCGGCGATTATGACATCCACTGGCTCGAGCGCTTCGTCGCCACCAAGCTCAAGGAATAGCCCGTGAGCGACCGGTCCCACGGCATCGCTGCCGCACCGGCGCGATCTGAGGCGTGAACCGCCCGTGACCTTGACGCCCGGGATATTGCTGCGCGCCTATGCCGCCGGCATTTTCCCGATGGCGGATTCCGCAGAGGATGACGAGCTGTTCTGGGTCGATCCCGAGCAGCGCGGCATCCTACCGCTCGATGCCGTCCATATCCCCCACAGATTACGCCGGACCGTCCGTTCAGAGTTGTTCGAGATCCGCTGCAACACCGCCTTCGCCGCGGTGATGCGGGGCTGCGCCGAACCGGCGCCTGACCGACCGAGCACCTGGATCAATGACGAGATCCTGACCCTCTACACCGCGCTTCACCATCTCGGACATGCGCATTCGGTAGAGGTCTGGCGCGAGGGCGATCTTGTCGGCGGACTCTACGGAGTCTCGCTCGGCGGCGTGTTTTGCGGCGAGAGCATGTTCGGCCGGGCGACCGACGCCAGCAAGGTTGCGCTGGTCCATCTCGCCGCGCGGCTCGTCGTCGGCGGGTTCACCCTGCTCGATACCCAGTTCGTCACTGACCATCTTAGCCAGTTCGGCGCCATCGAGATCCCGCGCGCCGAATACCACCACCGCCTGCGCGCCGCACTGAAGCTGCCGGCTCAGTTCCCGGCGGGTTTGGCGGTCGATCCGGTATCCGTCCTGCAGTCGAGAACCCAGACGTCGTAGACAGGGTGCTCGAGTGCCGAGACCGCGGGGCTCGAGGCGAACATCCAGCCCGTAAACCAGTGTACCGGCTTCGCCTGCCCGGGAAGATTCTCGTCGATATCGAGAAAGGCTGCCGTCTCCGGATCTTCCTCGGGTGGATGCTTGCGGCAGTCATGGATCGTGATCGCGAGCGTGCCGAAATGCACGACGCTGCCAGCGGCGCCCTCGAAGGTGCTGACTCGGGCCGTCGTCTTGTCGAGCCCTTGCAGCACCGCCACCGTCGTCGCCTTCGCCTCTGCCGCCAGGGTAAGCCCCGACAGCAGGACGAGCGCCGAAATCGCGACGCGGATGCCCATTATGACCGTGCTCGCGGGTAGGGATTGACGAGTTCGCCGATCAATTTCTGCAGGACTTCGCGGACCTGCGCCTCATCGCACCCGATGACGAGAGCATCCTCCAGAGCGTCCTGGGCAATCGCCCGCAGCTCCTCGAGGTTCTCGTTCAGGATCTTGATCTTGTCGACACAGGAAACCGCCTCACCCTTTGGCGTCCGCCAGCGGATCGACGCGAGATCCACGGCTCACGGCCCTGTCTTGGCACCTGCCGGAGCGGGCGCAGGTGCAGGTGCAGGTGCAGGGGCGGCCGCACCAGTCTGGCCCGCCGGATGCGACAGGCTGAAGGCGACCTGCCCGAACAGCGACTCCAGACTCACAGAGGACTGGGTCATCTTGATCAGACCACCCGGCGGAATGTTGTTGTCCGAGTTCCCGGGTTCGAGCTGCAGGAACTTGTCGCCGAGCAGGCCGCTCGACGAAACCTTGGCGACCGTATCGTCGGGAAGCTTGATCGACTTGTCTATATTGAGGACGACGATGGCCTGGAACGTGGTCGGATCCAACGTCTCCGACTGGATCGTCCCGACCTTGATGCCACTGATGCGGATATCACCGCCCGTCTTGATGCCATCGGCATGATTGAAGCGGGCGGTGATCTGA
>CAIUCF010000618.1 GCA_903897565.1 uncultured Rhodospirillales bacterium
AGAAGACCTGATCGAGGAAGACCTGCTGCTGCTGGGTCGAGAGGGTCGTGAAAGCGGTGAAGGCCTGATCGAGCGAGAGGTCGCTGTAGCGCGGGTCGAGCTGGCGGAGATAGATCAGCAATTGCGGCGCGTATTCCGTGGCGTAGGAGACGTTGAGGAAGCTGTCGAACGTCGATGTCGCCGGATTCAGGTAGTTGGCGATCTCCGCCGCCGAGCCTATGCCGGAGGCCACCCCGGCATAGGCATAGACCGAGGCGCCCGTGCTCGGCAGCAGCGGATTGATGAAGCTCGAGGTCCAATCATAGGCGCCGGTGGTCTCGACGCCGGAGGGGCCGCTGTTGAAGTCGTTCGGGAAGGGGCCGAGGTTGCGCCCTGCCTGAAGGATCAGCGCGCCCGGCCCGGCAAGCTCGATCAGATTGTCGCCATTGGTCCCGGTGCCGATGACGTTGATATTGTCCGCGGGCAGATCATAGGTGATATCGCGGCCGGCGGTGACGAGCGTCACATCCGTCGACTGCGTATTCTGGGCATAGAGCTGCAGGTTCAGGACGTCCTGGCCCGCGCGTACGGCGATCGGCAGGTCGGTGAGAACCGGCATCGGCAATGTCGTCGCGGGGACGGCGCTGGGATCAGCGATGACGACGCCATTGGTGACATCACCCTGCAATGCGTAGAGATGGGCGATCGCGGCGCTCGAGGCGTGCAGCAGCGCGTAGGTGGCTGAGACGGTCTGGCCGGCACTTGCGGCGGCGGGGTTGAACGGATCGAATTGGGTGTCGATCAGTCCCGGAACCGGGAACAGCGTCGAAATCGTCTGGGCGTTCTTGGTCTGATAGGTCGCGATCCCGGCCTCGCCACTGGTCGCGCCGCTGATGGTTGCGGTCGGTTTACCCCCCTGCTGGTTGTCGCGCCCGACCAGACGCAGATTGGTCTGGGCGTAGAGCCCGATCGTGCCGTTATCCGAGTTGGTCATGTCGAAGGCGGAATCGACGGCGATCTGGCCGCGATAGGCCGTGACGTCGACGGTCGCCGGCAGCAAGCGGTAATTGCTCTGGTAGAGCTTGTTGGCGCTGCCGGAGGGCAATGTCAGGAAATTGACGTCCCCGCCGATCGCCGCAATGGTCACGGCGGAAGCGGCGGTCATGGTGTTGAATTGCGCCGCGGCGAGCGTGAACTCGGTGTTGTTCGTCAGGCGCAGGTCGGAGGCCCCGCCATTGCGGGGGATGGCGTCGTCGCCGACGACGATGCTCACGCCGCTTTGGATCTCGGTCGGATTGACGATATCGCCGATATCGACGCTTCCCGTGGCGCTGACATAGAGCTGGGCGTCGCCGACCCCGAGCACGACGGAAGGCGCCACCGTGACCTTGGCCCCCGATACCGCGTTGGTGTCGGTATATTTGTAGCTCCAGTTTGCCGCATCCGCACCGATAGAGCCGCCTGCCGTGATTTTTCCGGTGCCGAGCGCGACGTAATAGCTGCCGCTCAGGATGTCGTTGCCCGCCGTGACGGTCAG
>CAIUCF010000619.1 GCA_903897565.1 uncultured Rhodospirillales bacterium
AGCAAAAATCGGGCCAAGGACGGGCGGACGAGGGGGTCCCAGCCGGTAGAACGCTCGAGACTAGCGGGCGAACCGGTTGACCGGGTAGCGGAAGGCCGGCGGGGCGGTGCCATCGCCGGACTCGCGGCGCGGCGGCACGGTCGTATCGCCTTCCTCGCGCAGCTTACGCAGGATGGCCTCACGCCGTTCGGCGGGCGACAATACCGGACCCGGATCCACCGTCTCGACGACAACCGGCGCGGCGGCTTCGGGAGCCGGCGCCTCGGGGTTCTGGCTTTCGGCGGTGACGGTCTCTTCGGCGTCGACGACCTCGACGACCACTTGCTTGGACTTCGAAGGAAGGCGCAGCGTCTTTGCACGCTTGGGCGGTTGTTCCGCCGTCGCGGCCACGTCGACCTCAAGGTCGGCGGTCACGGATTTAGGCACTTTTGGCAATCTCGCTATTTTGAGTGAGGCCGTGGCGCCGAGGGGGGCAGGAACGGCCATGGGGTTTTGTAATTGGTCGAAAACCGCGACCAGACGGGTCAGAAAGGGACCGACAGCGTCGCTGGCAAGCCCCTGGTTCGCGCCATAGCCGCGAAGGATTGGGATCACCGTGACACGAAGACGTCGAGACAGGGGTGTCAGCGATATCCCACGGCGCATCGATTGGGTCCAGAGTGTTTTTTAGGAAGGGCAAATATCAGCGTCGATGCCCGGGCCGCGCATCCCCTGGGTCGTCTTCACGAAGACGTCATCGCGACCATGTCTGGATTTCAACATAAGACACCCCATCTGAGGGTTTCGCGAGCGTTGTTTCCGCTTGTCAGGCCTGCCCGCTCCGGTCGTACTGAGAAATTCGACCCGGAATCCCGCCGTGACCACTTTCCTCCAGGAGTTGACCGCAGTTGACCGACAAGGGCGCCGAGTATTCGGCCAGCATCAGCCGTGACGCCGCCGGTCGGCAGAAGAGTCGCAATCTCGGGGTCCTGCTGAAGCTGGTGCCCTTCATCCTGCCGTATCGCGGCATGCTGGCGCTGGCCGGGTTCTTCCTGCTGCTCGCCGCCGCTGCGTCGCTGGCGGTCCCCGCCGGCGTCAAGCAGATGATCGACCATGGCTTCACCCGCGCCAATGGCGGTATGATCGACCGCTACTTCCTGCTGCTGCTGCTAGTCTCGATCCTGCTCGGCGTCGCGACCGCGGCGCGGTTCTTCTGCATCAGCTGGATCGGCGAGCGCGTCGTCGCAGATCTGCGCCAGGCGGTCTACGACCATATCCTCAGCCTCAGCCCCAGCTTCTTCGAAGTCACGCGGAGCGGCGAGGTGATCTCGCGGCTCACGACCGACACGACCTTGATCCAGACCGCCGTCGGCTCCAGCGTCTCGATCGCCCTGCGAAATTTCGTCCTGCTGCTCGGCGGCGTCGCCATGCTGCTGATCACCAGCGCCAAGCTCGCCGGCCTCGTCCTCGTCACCGTGCCGGCCGTGGTCATACCACTGGTGCTGATGGGACGGCGGGTGCGCAAGCTGTCACGGGCGAGCCAGGATCGCATCGCCGACACCAGCGCCTATGCGTCGGAGACCATCAACGCAGTCCAGACCGTCCAGGCCTTCACCCATGAGGCGATCGACCGCCAGCGCTTCGGCAAGGCCATCGCCGACGTCTTCAATACCGCCGTGCGGCGACTGCGCGCCCGTTCGCTGATGACCGCGCTGGTGATCGTGCTGATCTTCTCCTCGATCGTCGGCGTGCTCTGGGTCGGCGCGCAATCGGTCATCGCCGGCACGATGACCGGCGGCCAGCTCAGCCAGTTCATCCTCTACGCCGTCTTCGTCGCTACCGCGGTCGGCGCGCTCTCCGAAGTCTGGGGGGAAATCCAACAGGCCGCCGGCGCCGCCGAGCGGCTGATGGAGTTGCTGGCGATCGTGCCGGAGATCGCCCGTCCCGCGGCGCCGATCCCGCTGCCCTCGCCGCCGATCGGCGGCATCGTCTTCGATCGGGTCAGCCTCGAATATCCGCTGCGGCCGGGCATCCTGGCGCTCGACGATGTCTCGCTGGAGATTCGACCGGGCGAGACCGTCGCCCTGGTCGGCCCCTCCGGCGCCGGTAAGACCACGATCTTCGCGCTGATGCAGCGCTTCTTCGATCCGACGAGCGGCGAAGTCCGCATCGACGGCGTCGATATCGCCAAGGCAGATCCGGAGCAAGTCCGCGCCCGGCTCGCCCTTGTGCCGCAGGACACGGTGATCTTCGGCGACACCGCGTTCGAGAATGTCCGCTACGGCCGCCCCGACGCGACCGAAGCCGAAATCCGCGCAGCCTGCGTCGCCGCCCAGGCTTCCGGCTTCATCGAGGCGCTGCCGCAGGGCTATCACACCTATCTCGGCGAGCGCGGCGTCGCGCTGTCCGGCGGCCAGCGTCAGCGCCTCGCCATCGCCCGCGCGATCCTGCGCGATGCCCCGATCCTGCTGCTCGACGAGGCCACCAGCGCCCTCGACTCCGAGAGCGAGCATCTAATCCAGCTCGCGCTCGAAGGGTTGATGCACCGTAAGACCACGATCGTCATCGCCCACCGCCTGGCGACGGTGCAGAAGGCCGATCGCATCATCGTCATGGAACGCGGCCGCATCGTCGCCGAGGGCACGCATGCCCAGCTGGTGGCCGAAGGCGGCCTCTACGCAAGGCTCGCGGAACTGCAGTTCAACAGCATGGCCGCCTGACGAAGCCGGAGAGCATCAAGATAACGCCGTATCGGCAGGATCCTGATGGCCCTTCATCATTTTTATACCGGTGGTTACGTAGATTGAGGATATCGACGACCTGGGGCTATCCTCAATCCCTGGTCAGCAGGCTGGGAGCGACCGCATGTCCAATCTTCTCGAGAATCTCGGAATCCGGCGGAAACTTTACGGCGCGTTCGCGGGTATTACGCTGCTGCTGGGGCTCGTGGCCGCAGGCTCGATCTACACCCTGATGCGCGTGGATGACGGCATCCGGGAGACGATCCTGGCAACCGACGACGTCTCGGCCACTGCCGAATCCCTGAAACTCGAATTGATGAGCATGAGCAACGCAATGCGGGGCTCGCTGATCGACCCGTCGAACGCAGCCGAGCGCGCCGAGAAGAAGCGGATGGACACGCTGTTTGATCAGAGTATCGCCGTCTTGCGACGCCAGACCCAGCAATATCCTGCGCTCGCGGCCCGCCTGACCCGGCTCGCCGACTTCGATGACCAGACGCTGAACCCGCTCGAGGATCGTGTCCTCGAGCTCATCAACACCGACCGCACCGCCGCACTCGCCTTTTACGAGCAGAGCTATTACCCCACCCGCCAACAGG
>CAIUCF010000620.1 GCA_903897565.1 uncultured Rhodospirillales bacterium
GCGCATGCGCGAAAGCGTCACAATATTTTTTGTGACGGGTCGGAGATATTCGCGAGACGGCCGCGCGACGGAGGTCACGCGGCCGGGAGTCTCAGCGACTCCGGTTGTCGACAGCAATTTCCTTCGGTCGTTCGGTGACGACCTCGTCGATCAGGCCGAAGTCGCGCGCTTCCTCGGGCGAGAGGAAATAGTCGCGCTCCATGGCGCCCTCGATTCGCTCGAGAGTCTGGCCGGTATGCTTGACGTAGATGTTGTTGAGACGGGCGCGCAGCGCGAGGATCTCGCGTGCCTGGATCTCGATATCCGCGGCCTGGCCCTGGGCCCCGCCCGATGGCTGATGCACCATGATTCGCGCGTTCGGCAGGCTGAAGCGCTTGCCCTTCGCACCCGCCGTCAGCAGCAGCGAACCCATCGACGCCGCCTGGCCGAGACAAACCGTCGCAATGTCGGCGCGGATGTACTGCATCGTGTCGTAGATCGCGAGTCCCGAGGTCACGAGGCCGCCCGGCGAGTTGATGTAGAACGAGATATCCTTCGACGGATTCTCGGATTCGAGGAACAGCAACTGCGCACAGATCACGCTGGCGACGGCGTCGTTGACCGGCCCGACCAGGAAGATGATCCGCTCCTTAAGCAGCCGCGAGTAGATATCGTAGGCGCGCTCGCCGCGATTGGTCTGTTCGACCACCATGGGCACCAGCGCGTTCATATAGACTTCCATCGGATCAGCCATGGTCTGATCTTTCCCCTTCCTAGATATTCAGCGGTCTCGGGCAACCGGCAGGCCGGCGCGCCGGTGCCGCGGGACAGATCGTCGCCGCGACACCGGAACACCGCAAGCTCAGATTGGCATCACGACGGCGTCAATCAAGCCGCGCTGCCCTGCGCGTCTTCCTCGGCGACCTTCATCAGCTCTTCCGGGGAGATCGGCTTGTCGGTGACCTGCGCCATTTCGAACAGGAAATCGACGACCTTCTCCTCGTAGAGCGGCGCCCGCAGCGCGTTGACCGCGTCGGGGTTGCTCTTGAAGTAGTCGAACACGGCCTTTTCCTGGCCCTGATATTTCCGGGCCTCGGCGACGACCGCACGATTGAGCTCGTCCTGGCTGACCTGGATGTTGTTCAGGCGGCCGACTTCGGCGAGCACGAGACCGAGACGGACGCGACGCTCGGAGATCTTGCGATACTCGGCCTTGATCTCGTCCTCGGTCTTGCCCTTGTCTTCCTCGTCGACCTCACCCTCGGGAGCCCGCGCCTTCTCGGCCTCGTACTGCTTCCAGATGCCCTCGAACTCAAGCTCGACCATGCCTTCCGGCACGTCGAAGGTATAGCGCTCGGACAGGATATCGAGCAGGTCGCGCTTCAGGCGCTGGCGCGCGACATTGTTGTAGTCGCCTTCGATCTGGCCGCGGATGGCATCGCGCAGCGCCTGCAGCGATTCCATGCCGACGTCTTCCGCCAGCGATTCGTCGATCGTGACCGGCTGCTTGCGGCGCACTTCCTTGACCTCGGTGGCGAACACCGCGTCCTTGCCCCGCAGCTGCTCGGCGGTGTAGTCGGCCGGGAAGGTGACCTTGACGTCGATTTTGTCGCCGGCCTTGGCGCCGACCAGCTGTTCTTCGAAGCCGGGGATGAAACGGCCCGAGCCGAGCTCGAGGTGATGATCCTTCATCGCCCCGCCGGCGAATTCTTCACCGTCGATCGTGCCGACGAAATCGATGACCACGACATCGCCGGTTTCGGCAGCCGTACCGGCCTCGGCGGCTTCCGTCTTCTGGAAGCGCTCGGCGAGGCGGTTCAGCGCGGTATCGATATCGGCGTCCGGAATCTCCGGCTTCAGGCGCTCGAGCGCGATCGAGCCGTAATCGATGGCTTCGATCTCGGGCAGGACCTCGACCGACATTTGGAGGACCAGGTCGCTGCCTTCCTCGAAATGCTCGACCGACACCTTCGGCTGCAGCGCCGGGCGCAGATTGTTCTCGCGGATCGCGGTCTGCGAGCAGTCGTTGACCGTCTCCTCGAGCATTTCGCCGAGAATGGAGCTGCCGTAGCGCTTCTTGATGACGGATGCCGGGACCTTGCCGGGGCGGAAGCCCGGCAGGCGGATCTCCTTGGCAAGTTTGGAAATGCGACCGTCGAGCCGCTGCTCGATGTCCTGGGCGGTCACAACGACTCGATATTCGCGCTTCAAGCCGACTGCGCTGGTCTCGGTGATCTGCATGGAAGGATGATGCCTGTTCGAACTCTGAATGACGAAGCCACGAGCGCGTCCCTTCCGGGATGCGGCTCATGGTGCGGGCGAAGGGACTTGAACCCCCACGACCGAGGTCGCTGGAACCTAAATCCAGTGCGTCTACCAATTCCGCCACGCCCGCGCCGAAGCGGTTCGTTTAGCATGGTCGTTCGGGATACCCAAACCCGAAATATCGCGAGTCGGTGCTATCGGATTCTAGAACACCCGGCGAAGCACCCCCGGCAGCAGGTCGGGCAGGTCCTCGGCGATCAACCCGCGGCCGAATCCCGCTGCCGCGGCACCATGCAGCCAGACACCGGCGCAGGCGGCCTCGAAACCCGGCATGCCTTGCGCGACGAGGCCGAGGATGATGCCGGCGAGCACGTCACCGGAGCCCGCGGTCGCCAGGGTCGGCGGCGCATTGTCGTTGATGACGGCGCGGCCATCCGGCGCGGCGATCACGGTGTCCGCGCCTTTCAGCACCACGACAGCGCCGGTCGCGCGGGCGGCGTCACGGACACGGCCGAGCTTGTCGCCCGCCACCGGAAACAGCCGGCGGAACTCGCCCTCATGCGGCGTGAGGACCAGCGGCAGTCCGGATTCCCGCACCGCAAGCGCTTCCTTGAAGCGCTCCTGCGCCTTCGACAGCGCCGTCAGCGCGTCGGCGTCGAGCACCGTTGCGCGGTCGGCGCGAATGATCTGCAAGGCCCGCTCCAGGGTCTGCGGCCCGAGCCCGGCGCCGGGGCCGATCAGCAGCGCGTTGTGGCGGATGTCGCCGAGCAGCAGATCGAGATCGCCGGGGTTGGCGACCGGCTTGACCATCACCGCCTCGAGTGCCCCGGCATAGATCGCGAAAGCCTCGGGCGCCACGACGACCGAGACCA
>CAIUCF010000621.1 GCA_903897565.1 uncultured Rhodospirillales bacterium
ATACAGACCACTCACCCGAGACGGCGGACAACAACTCGCCATCAACAAACCCCTCTTCTACCAAGTCGACAACAACAACCCTCAATCCATCACAAGATCATGGAAATACTTGAATAACTGAATACAAACATGACGGATTCGGCGGTTTTGACGCAATATATGTTATGTTATAACATTGTCGAATCCTCGAAGGACTGCTACAAGCCGCCGGCGACCTAATCATTAGCGCTCCCAGCCGATCGCCGTGCCAAACACCACCAAGTCGCCGAGGCCGATGACAGCCATATCCTGCCAGAAAGTCACCATCGCCATCGCCGGCCGCGTCGTCCTGAACGCGATCGATCTCGAGATCGGCGGGCATGAACTGATCGGCGTGCTCGGACCGAATGGTGCCGGCAAGACGACTCTACTCCGCACGATCCTCGGCCTCGTCGCGATCCGCTCCGGTACCCTGCAGGTTTTCGGCAAGCCGCCATCGACCGGCAACCCGGCCATCGGCTACATGCCGCAGAGCCGCGTGACCCCCGACGGCGGCAGGCTGCGCGGGCGCGACGTGATCGCCGCCACGGCCCGGGGCGAACGTTGGGGGCTGCCCTGGCTCGATGCCGCCACCCGACGAGACATCGACTGGGCGCTGGAGCGTGTCGGCGCCCGCGACCTCGCGCGTCGTCCGCTCGCCGCGATGTCGGGCGGCGAGCGCCAACGTCTTCTGCTGGCACAGACACTGCTCGGCCGTCCCAAACTGCTGTTGCTCGACGAGCCACTCGTTAACCTCGACCCGCGTCATCAGGGCGAAATGGTGGCCCTGATCCGTGAATTGCAGCGAGACCTGGGGATCACCGTGCTGTTCTGCACCCATGAACTCAATCCCTTGCTCGGCGCGATGGATCGCGTCCTCTACCTCGGCGGCGGCCAGGCGGCGCTCGGCACCGTCGAGGAGGTCATCAACAGCGCCGTGCTGTCACGGCTCTACGGCGCGGCCATCGAGGTCATCAGCCATCGCGGTCGGATCTTCGTGATGTCCGGTAACCAGGAGCTCGACCGCTGCAACCATGGCGACCATGCCGAAAGCCACCATGCTCCAGTATGATTTCATGCAGCACGCCTTCGCCGCGGCCGGGATCGTCGCCCTGCTCGCGGGGCTCGTCGGCTATTTCCTCGTGTTGCGCGGACAGAGCTTCGCCGGCCATGCGTTGTCCCATGTCGGGTTCGCCGGCGCCGCCGGAGCCGTCCTCCTCGGCATTCCACCGCTCTGGGGGCTGGTCGGCTTCACGCTGCTCGGCGGCTTCGCCATGGGCCTTCTCGGAGACCGACTGGCGGGGCGCGATGTCGCGATCGGCATGGTGCTGACGCTCTCGCTCGGTCTTGGCCTGCTGTTCCTGCATTTCTACACCGCCTACGCCACCCAGGCGACCGCGGTGCTGTTCGGGGATATTCTCGGCATCGACTGGGCCACGATTCGGCTGCTGTTCGGACTTGCCGTAATCAGCCTCGCCGCGCTCGCGGCGATTGCCCGTCCGCTGCTGTTCGCGAGCCTGCAGCCCGAGCTCGCGGAAGCCAAAGGCGTGCCGTTGCGATTGGTGGGCTTCCTGTTCCTCGGCATCGTCGCCCTCACCGTCTCCAGCGCCGCGCAGATCGTCGGCGTGCTGATGATCTTCACCTTGATGGTCGGCCCCGCAGCCGCGGCGTTCAACATGACGCCGAGTCTCGGCGGCGGCGTGCTCATCTCGGCCCTGCTGGCACTCGCCGAGGCTTGGGGCGGCATCGCCCTCGCGTTTGAGACGGATTGGCCGGTCAGCTTCTGGATTTCGGCACTCAGCGGACTCATCTATCTGATGAGTTTTGCCGCTCGGGCTTACCGCGAACAGCGCAGTCAGGACCCGCGCGCCGAGGCCATTTCGGAACAAGGAGCCTCATCATGAGCCGCCCACCGCTACCGCCGTTTACCCCCGAAACGGCTGCCCAAAAGGCCAGACTGGCCGAGGATGCCTGGAATTCCCGGGACCCGGCACGAGTGGCGCTCGCCTATACAGAGGATAGTCGGTGGCGCAACCGCAGCGAATTCCTACAGGGTCGCGCGGCGATCGAGGCGTTCCTGACGCGAAAATGGCGCCGAGAACTGGATTACCGGCTGATCAAGGAGGTCTGGGCCTTCGCCGACAACCGCATCGCGGTGCGCTTCGCCTATGAATGGCATGACGATAGCGGCCAGTGGTATCGCAGCTACGGCAACGAGAACTGGGAGTTCGACGAGGCCGGTCTGATGCGCCGCCGCATCGCGAGCATCAACGATCTACCGATCGCCGCCGAAGAACGCTTGTTCCACTGGCCTCTGGGTCGCAGGCCCGATGATCATCCCGGATTGAGTGCGCTCGGGCTGTAATCCGGATGCATCGCCGATCATCCGCGATGTTCGTCGATCCGCTCCCCCAGATCCTTGAGGTCCCCCGCGAGTTCCTCGAGGACGAAGGCGAGGGCGAATAGCCGTCCGACCGCCTCGTCGGACAAGGCGCGGAGGGTTCCGTCAACCCGCATCGCCGCCATTTCGGTTTCGTAGACGGCGAGCGCTGACCGGATGGGTTGCGACGTCGGCACGGGTTGTCCCGCGATGAAGGCAGCGCCGGCAGCGCGCATGAACGCCGCCATCGCCTCGGCGACCGCCGTGATCGGCAGGCTGATCCTGGGTGCTACGCTCGGCGGCAGGCGGCCGGAGGTCGATCGCGCGACGAGGGCGAGATCATGGCGCAGGCGCCGCAGCGTGCGCACCAGGGGCTCGGGATCCGCGGCCCCGGTCAAATGGCTGCGCCGCTCCCGCGCGGCCTCGACGGCGACCGCTTCGACCTTGGCAAGCAGCGTCCGAATCCGCTGATGCAGAAGCTGGATCGTGCGAGCGTCGGGGTCGCCCGACAAGCCCGCCACCAGCAGGCCGAGTTGTGTCGCGATCGGTTCGAGATAATCGCGCGCCGCCGTTGCCAGGAGACGATGGGCACGACCGGGCAGGATGACGAGCGAGACGGCCATCGCCACGACGCAGCCCAGGCCGATTTCCAGGACCCGGTCGATCGCCGACATCCAGGCGCTTACCCCCGTCCCGCTGGTGCCGAGCAGGAGGATGATTGCGGTCACGGGTGTCACCCGATACGCGGGCCCGAGCGCGGCGACGAAGGACAGCGGGCCGACGGCCAGCAACAGGGCCAGGGCCATCCCAGTCGACGATGAATGGGGGATCAGCAGCGACACGACCACGCCCCAGACGCCGCCGAGCAGGGTCCCGACGAAGCGATCCGACATCGCCTTGATCGAGCCACCGACGCTGGATTGGGTTACCAGCAGCGCCGTCAGCACCGCCCAGAAGCTCTGCGGCAGGCCCGCTACCTCGGCGACGCCATAGGCGCCGAGGCAGGCGACAGTAATGCGCGCGGCGAGCCGCCACTCTCCCAGCAGCAGCGAGCGCCATCGTGCGGATACGCCGGGACCAGCTTCCGGACTCACGACGGCGAAGGGGTCGGGCCGTTTTCCCGGCCGTCGAGGCGACGCGCACTCGCTGCCAGGACCACGTCGCGCTCCCCGTCGGACAATTGGCTCCAGGCGCCGATCTCAACGAGGGTCCGGCCGCAACCGCGACACCAGCCGGCTCCGGGGTCGTAGACGCATATCTTCCGGCAGGGTGACGGGGTGCTCACGTGGCTTCGTCCAGTTCTCGATAATCCGGCAGGGTCTCGATGATCTCGCGACCGGCCCGCAGCACGATCCGACCACGGCCATGTCGCGCCAGAACCTCGGTATAGTCGCGGCCCTCGAAGATCACCAGATCGGCGGCCGCACCGGCTGAAATCAGTCCGCGCCTCGCCAAACCCATCATCCCCGCCGGTATAGACGTCACCGCTCGCGGCCAATCTCCGATCGGCAGGTCGAGATGGCCCAATCGCACCGCGTCGCGGAAGACATCGATGAGGTCGTGGTCACCGTAAGGGTGGAAGGCGTCGCGGACATTATCGCCTGCCAGCGCGATCGCCACCCCAGCGGCCTTCAATTCCCTTAGCAGAGTGATTCCTCGCCACCGCGGTGTCGCGACCGGATCGCGGTCCTGAAGGTAGACATTGGTCATCGGCAGCGAGATGATTCCGATTCTCGCCGCTGCGACCTTCGCGATCGTCTCACGCGCCGCGGTCTCCGAGCGCCGGGCCAGGCTGGAGGCATGGCTGCACAGCACCCGCCCCTCGAAGTTTCGGGCCAAGACGGCGTCGGCGATTCGCGTCAACCCATCGGCCTGGGGATCGTCGGTCTCATCCACGTGGAAATCGAGCTCCAGCCCGCGTGTTTCCGCCAGCTCGAACGCCCGGTCGATCTGCATCCCTGCCTCCGGGCCGTCATAGACGACGGGACCCAGCCGCAATCCATGCTCGGCAGCCCAGTCGGCGACCTTGTCTCCCCAGGGACCGATGAGCTTCGCGATACCGAGTGTGAGCGTGCCCTGCAGGACGATACGATCTGCCCAGGCCTCTCGCAGCGCGAGAAAGGCCGGCCAACAGGGTTCCGTCCGGCCTTCCTGCGAGTCGAGATGGGTCCGAACCGCGACGGTGCCGTGGACGAAGGCCGCCCGCAGGGCGAAATCCATCCGACGATAGACCTCGTCATAATCCCATCTCCGAACCCGATCGTGCTTGGCGGCGCCACGGGCCCCGAGCAGAGTCCCGTCGGGATTTGGAGCCCTGCCCCAAGTATGGGATTTATCGATATGGGCGTGGGCATCGATGAAACCCGGCCAGACCTGACGGCCACGCATCGCCACGACGGGCACGTCAGACGGCGGACTCGTGGTTCCGGATGCCGTGACCCGATCGATGATTCCCGCGGCGCCGATATCGATGTCCAGACAGGCGACGCCGTCACGGTCACGCCGGAGATCGAACGACTCGGGAGAACCATGTGTCAGGAGAAAGGTGCCGTCCGGGACCATCGCGGCCTCGAGCCGGAAGGCGCTGGCGGGTGGGAGATGCCTCATTTCACTACAATGCCGGGTTCTGGAGATCGCGCCAAGCCCCTGCCGCGGCGCAACGAAATTGTGCGTCGCACTAAGTAGATTCCCGGATGAAACAAAAAAGGCTCTGTCAAGAGAATTTTTTACTAGAAAGCCGAGCCATTCTTCTGCATCTTGGCAGCCATTCGCTGAATGCCGTCCTGAAACGCTTCACCGACTTCGGGGTTATCAGGACGGTCCTATCGGTTTCAACAACTTCTTCAGGTGACCATGGGTCGACGTATCCTCGCCGTAGCGTTCGCCGCCGCCCTGCTGCTTCCCGCCCTGCCGGCGCACGCCATGACGTGTGTCGCCTATGTCCGGGCTGTGACGGGCTTCGATCTCAGCGGTAATGCGTGGCAGTGGTGGAATGCCGCGTCCGGCCTCTACAATCGCGGCCATGTGCCGGAACCGGGCGCCGTGATGGTGTTCTCGAGGACCCATTACATGCGGGACGGCCACGTGGCGATCGTTCGCGAAGTGCTGGGCACGCGGGAAATTCTGATCGACCAGGCGAATTGGGAAGTCGTCCATCATCATCGCGGCGCCGTCAGCACCGCGGTTCACGTCATCGACTCCTCCCCGGACAACGACTGGACGCAGGTCCGCGTGCAGTGGGGCCGCGGCGACGTATTCGGCCGCGTCAATCCCGTCAGCGGCTTCGTCTATCCCGACGCCGACACCCATGCCAATGTGAGCCGCGCACGCTACCTAGAAGCGCGGATGCGGGCGCACATGGACGAAAGCAATCCGGAATTCGCCCCGGCGGTCGCCACGACCCACGGGCATGGGTTGCATCAGGCGCTCTGCGCGACCCCCACGCGGGCTGACGATGTGGCGGAGGTCATGACCTCCTGGCATGTCGGCCCCGTCACTCAGGTGGCCAGCGCCGCGCGCCCGCGCTGACGCGACCGCCCTCCTTCACACCACGTCGTCGCGTTGCCACAACTCGCTGCGCCGCCGCTCGCCGATTTCCGCGATCTTTCGGGCAATACCCGGAAGCATCTGGACGAGTTTGCCCTGAACCGCTTTCAGGGCCTCGAGTTCCTCGGTAAAGCGCCCCTTCGACAAGGGACGCGGCGAAGCCCAGGACGAGACTAGGCGATCGACCAGTTCTTCCCGGCACAGCGGCAGATGCCCGGCCTGGATACCCGCCGCCAGCGGCGCTGCAATGGCGCCATACCGCTTGTCGGGCGCAAGCCCGACGCAGAGATTCCCGAGCGCCTCGAGCGCATTGCCGAGATCAACCCGTTCGCCGATGATCTCCATCACGTATTTCGCATTGATGAGATAACCGGCGACGAATTCGTCGACCAGGCTCCAGGCCTCGCTCGACCCGTTCGGACCCGGCAGGCTGAGGGCGATTGCGAGCTTGCCCTCCCACGCACTGGTCGCCGGTACGGCGCGGCACACCGCGCGCAAGGCCAGATAACGTCGTTCCTCGGGACTAGTCGGCAGGGTCGACAGGAAACGATCGAGTTCGCCTTCGGCGTACCCCGTTTCCGAAACCTTGGACGGAACCAGCTCCGGCGCCTTGAATGCGGCGCGACGCCGCTTGCGCGCGGTGTCGAGCAGACGCTCGAGCGTATCGGCGCGCGCGCGCGCCGCTGGGCCCGGGACCTGCATGGCGGCAACTGCCCGCACCGCCGAGGCGATCAGCGCATCATATTTTTCGAGTCGTCGACCCCAGGAATCGTCGCAGAGGAATTCCAGCGGGCTGCCGTTGATCTCGATGCAGAGCCGCGCAAGCAGGATGCCGATTGCCTTGCAGGATGCCCGGCCCAGCAGATCGTCGACGGTCGTGCACAGCGGCGGCGCCGTCGCCAATCGGCCGAGACCACCGACGGGCGCCTCGGCGCGGCGCTCGGCCTGCTTTTCGATAATGACCGTTTCACTGTAATCGCCATCGCCGCGCAGCCGCTGCTGCAGGACACGCACCGCTTCGGCGCCAGGCTTGGACAGGTGCTCGTTCGCGATATTGCGGACGCGCTGCTCGAGAACTTCGAGATCGCGCTTGTCGAATGGCCTGGATAGCTTTTCCCGTCCGTCATTGACGACTTCCACGATCTGCCAGCGGCCATCGCGTCGCACCGAAATTTCGTAACGGAGCGGTCGGCTGGCAAGCCGAACAGCCTCCGCATCAGTCATTGCTGCCACGAGAACCTCTTCTCCCTCGGCGTTATTTGAAACACTATTCAGTCACTACAGTGATAATAATCCTAAGCGATCGGAAGCCTATGGAAAAAACGATCTATCTTGCCGGACCAGAGGTATTTCTACCCGATTCGCAAGAAATCGGACACCGGAAGCAGGCACTATGCCGTGCAGCAGGGCTCATTGGCCTGTATCCGGGCGATAATGGGCCGTTCGATTCCAACCTCACGATGGCGGAGCTCTCCCGAGTCATCTTCGTCACCAACCTCGCATTGATGCGACGGGCCGATATCTTCCTCGGCAATCTTACGCCATTTCGCGGCCCAGGTGCGGATGCGGGGACGGTCTGGGAATTGGGGTTCATGGCCGGACTGGGTAAGCCGGTCTACGGATATTCGAATTCCGCCGCGAGCCTCCTCACACGAACCAGAGCGTTCGATCCCGCGAGCCGACGCGATGCGGAATCTGGACACTGGCTCGATTCGCGCGGCCTCGTGATCGAGGATTTCGATGGCGGCGACAACCTCATGATCGTCGAATCGCTGGAACTCTTCGGCGGCAGGCTCGTCACGCCGACGCACCCGCCCGTCGATCCGGACCGCGATCTCGACGCCTTCGCGGCCTGCCTGCGCATGATTGCGGCGTGAGCGAAGGCAGCGGCCGCTCTCTCGCTCAGGGACCGACGAAGATCAGGGTGGAGAGCGGCGGCAGGGCGAGTTCGATGGATTGGGCATGGCCATGGAACGGAACAGGCTGCGTTGCCACCCGCCCGAAATTGCCGAGCCCGCTGCCGCCGTATTCATGCGCGTCGGTATTGATGCGCTCGATCCAATCACCCGCTTGCGGCACGCCGATCCGGTAACCGAAACGTGCCGAGCCCGAAAAATTGCACACCACGAGGACAACGAACCCCGGGGTCCGGCCACGGCGGACGAAGCTCAGCACATTACCGGCAGCGTCGCCGGCATCAATCCAGGCGAAGCCCTCCGGGCGGGAATCGCGCTCATGGAGCGCCGGCTCGGTGCGGTAGAGCGCGTTCAGGTCGCGGAGCAGGGTCATGACCCCGGCATGGCGCGGATCATCGAGCAGATGCCAGTCGAGCGCGTGATCGTGGTCCCATTCCCGGCGCTGGGCAAACTCGCCACCCATGAACAGCAGCTTCTTCCCCGGATGCCCCCCACATGAAGCCGTAATAGGCGCGGAGATTGGCAAAGGCTTGCCCCGGTTCCCCCGGCATCTTGGTCAGGAGTGACCCTTTGCCATGCACCACCTCGTCATGGCTGAGCGGCAGGATGAAGGTTTCGGAGAAAGCATAGAGCAGGCCGAAGGTGAGATCGCTCTGGTGGTGCCCGCGGTAGATCGGGTCGCGGCTGAAATAGCGCAGGGTGTCATGCATCCACCCCATGTTCCATTTGCCGACGAAGCCAAGCCCGCCCTCGGCGACCGCGCGGGTCACGCCCGGCCAGGCGGTCGATTCCTCGGCAATCGTCAAGGCCCCGGGAAACCGGTCGAGGATCGCCTCGTTCAGGCGCTGCAGGAACCGGACGGCATCCCAATTCTCGCGGCCGCCTTCGGCATTGGGTATCCAGGCGCCTTCGGCGCGGGAATAGTCGAGATAGAGCATCGACGCCACGGCATCGACCCGAACCCCATCGATGTGGAAGCGGTCGAACCAGGAGAGCGCGGCCGCGATCAGGTAGTTTGCGACCTCGCGTCGTCCATAATTGTAGATCAGGGTGTTCCAGTCGTGATGGAAGCCCTGACGCGGATCGGCATGTTCGTAGAGCGCCGTGCCGTCGAAATGCACCAGGCCATGGGCATCGGACGGGAAATGCGCGGGGACGAAATCGACGATGATCCCGAGCTCGGCCTGGTGGCAGGCATCGACGAACGCGCGGAAACCGTCGGCATCGCCGAAGCGCCCGGTCGGTGCCATCAGCCCGATCGGCTGATAGCCCCAGGAGCCATCGAAGGGAAACTCGCCGATCGGCAGGACTTCGATATGGGTGAAGCCGAGCCCCTTGACGTAGGGGATCAACTCCTCGGCAAATTCGCGCCACGAGAAGAAGCCGCCATCGGACCAGCGCCGCCGCCACGATCCGAGATGCACCTCGTAAATGGCGATCGCGGCATCGCGACCCTGGCGCGCGACGCGCGTCTCCATCCAGGGCCTGTCGGCCCAGATGTGGCGGGCCTCGGCGGCGACGACCGAGGCGGTCCGCGGCGGCAGTTCTGCGGCAAGCGCGCAGGGATCTGCCTTCAGCGGCAGGATCTCGCCGTTCTTGCCGCGAATCCGATACTTGTAGGTGGCGCCGGCCGCGAGCCCCGGCATGAACAGATCCCAGACACCGCAGGCGGGGTGGAAGCGCATCGGGTGGCGGCGCTCGTCCCAATCGTTGAAATCGCCGACGACGCTCACCGCGGCGGCGTTTGGTGCCCACACGGCGAAGCCGACTCCCGGGATGCTGTCTCGCAATTGCGGATGGGCGCCCAGCTTCTCATAGGCCTGAAGATGGGTTCCCTCGGCCAGCAGATAGACATCAAGCTCGCCGAGGACAGGGGGAAATCGATACGGGTCTTCGAGGATGGTCATGCCACCGGCATGGTGCACCCGGAGTCGATAGTCGGGCACGGACTGCCCTGGTGCGCGGCCGACGAAGTAGCCATGCCCAGCGGCGGCGCTGGGCGTGCAGAGCACCTCCAGATCGTCGTAGCGGCCGACGATTTCGACATGATGCGCCCAGGGCAGGAAGCAGCGCCAGACGAGATGGTCCGCCTCGACATGGCACCCGAGGACAGCGAACGGATCGTCGAGCGCGCCCTCGAGCAGTCGCCACAGTACCGTCTCGTCAGTCACCCTTGGCCACCTCATGCGATAGCGTCGGCGGGATCGGAGTCTGCGCCTTCATGTACACCGCGATCGCGCGGCGATCTCCGGCACTCAGCGCGCTGGTGCCGCGGATGACTTCGGCCATCGCGCCACCGGCCGAATCTCCGGATGGCGTGAGGCCGTCATCAAGATAGGAAGCCAGGTCATCGACCGACCATCGGCCGAGCGCCCGCGGATCGGGGGTGATATCGGGCGCCTTCATGCCATCGACAGCCGCGTTGGCGCCGGCAAAGCGCCGCGCGGTCTCGATGCCGCCGAGCCAGTCGCGGGGCGTATGGCACTCGCCGCAATGCACCACCGCCCGCACCAGATACGCGCCGCGATTCCATTCCTTCGATTCGTCCGGGTCGGCGTCAAGGGTCCCCTCCCGCAGATACAGGATCTTCCACACCTTGATCCCAGCCCGGATCCTGTAGGGGAAACGAAGCTCGTGCTCGCGATCGGGCTGGCGTTGCGCCGGCACGGAAAAGATATACCGCTTGATGGCGAGGATGTCGTCGTCGCTCATCTCCGTGAACGCGGGATAAGGGAAGCTCGGGTAGTAATCGCGTCCCGCCGGACTGATGCCGCGCCGAAGCGCCCGGATGAAATCCCCGTCGCTCCATCGTCCGATGCCGAAGTCCGGATCCGGGGAGATATTCGGCGTGAAGAAGGTCCCGAACACGGTGACGAGCGCCCGGCCGCCGGCGAGTGGCGCGCCGTGATGGGGGCGGTCCGTGTGGCAATTTGCGCAACCGGCCGCGGCGAACAGGACCGCACCGTCGCGCGCCGGCGTGGCCGTGGCAATCATGTTCGGGCCTGGGCCAATCGCGGTCCAGCGACCACCGATCAGCCAGGCGATGCCCACAAGTCCGAGGACGGCGATCAGGATCCCCCGCCAATGCCTGCGCAAACTTGTCAAGGCCTAGTCGCCATCCTTACGACCACGATAGTTCTCATGACACGCGCCACAGGCGTTCTTGGCCAGCGACCGCATCGAGTCCCGGATCGTGGCCACATCGCCGGCATCCACAGTCTTTCGCAGATCGGCCGCCCCCGTCGTGAGCGCCTGCTCCAATTGCTGGAAGTCGTCCGGATTGTCCCATATCTCCGGTTTCGCGGCCGACTTGCCCGGCAGAGCCTTCGAATCGGAGCCCGGGGGGAACAGGCCGGGCACCAGCGGTGCGGTCGTCTCTAAATCCTTTGCCGCCGCCGCCGCGGCCTCCCTGGCGCCCTGGCCCGCAACGTAGAGCTTGATCGCCTTGATGTCGTCACCGAGCCGATCCATGACGACCTGTCGATGCTTTGCCGCATCCAGCCCGTCTTCTCCCCGGCAAGCCGATGGCGGCGCCAACGTGATCGACCCGACCAGAATTAGGCCCAGGATCGATGTTTTACGGCAAACACCAGAATTCAAAGCCACCGTCTCCTCAACATCCCCGGGCGCCGCGCCACTGCCTGATCCTGCCCCAAGGCCGAGGCCGGAACCATAGGTCAGCGGACGATGCGCCTGCGGCGGATCGCATCATGGAAATCTCTGCGACGACCCCGACGTAACGGCCCTTGACAGCGAACCGCTCCGAGGGGCATATCACGGCCCTCCGCAGTAACTGCGGTGTTTGTCTGGATTGGGGTCGTAGCTCAGTTGGTAGAGCGCGACGTTCGCAATGTCGAGGTCCGGGGTTCGATTCCCCGCGGCTCCACCAGACGACCTTGGACCGGGCCGCCCTGTATGCGCAATCCTGCGTCGGCCCGCCGGGAGCCCGAGAATAAACTTCTTGTAAGATAGTCTCGCTCGGCTCACAGTGTAATCGCCCATCCTTTGCGGGTTCGGTCGCATCTCCTGCTCTTGCGAGTCCCGGACCTGCCAGCCCCACACGCTTTGGATCGTGCTCGCCGCCGAAATCTATTCGCGGCGATTTTTCGTTTTTGGAGTCTCTACAATGTCGACCGGTACTGTTAAGTGGTTCAACACGCAAAAGGGCTACGGCTTCATCCAGCCTGACGATGGCTCGAAGGACGTGTTCGTGCACATCTCGGCCGTGGAACGCGCCAACCTCGGCTCGCTGCACGAAGGCCAGAAGCTGAGCTACGAGCTCGAGCGTGGCCAGCAGGGCAAGTCGTCGGCCGTCAATCTGCGCGCCGTTTAAGACTTCCCAGTTTCCGTGGACCAGCCATCGGGCGCGCCCGGTGGCTGGTGCTCGGTTCTTGTTGCCTGCCAGGACGGGATCGGATTGGTCCCCAAAGACTTAAGGACGCGCGGTTGAAGGAAGATTTTATCGAATTCGAGGGCACCGTCACAGACGTGCTCCCGGACGGTCATTACCGCGTCCGCCTCGACAATGGTCACGAGGCGCTCGCCTATATGTCCGGGAAGATGAAAAAGAATCGGATTCGGGTCATCGCGGGTGACCGTGTCAAACTTGAGATGACACCTTATGACCTGACGCGCGGCCGCATCAATTTCCGTCACAAGGACGAGCGCGCCGGTGGTGCGCCCAAGCCGGTGCCGCGCCGCCCGTTCCGTCCCCGCTGAGCAGACCCCACGCGCGGTGAGATGATCTCGCCCGCGACCCTATTCTGAACCGATCTTTGCTTTCGAGCGAAAGGCGACCATGCAGGTTTTCGTAAAAGACAACGACGTCAACAGCGCGCTGCGCGTCTTGAAGAAGAAGATGCAGCGCGAAGGCGTGTTCCGCGAGATGAAGCGCCGCCGCGCTTATGAGAAGCCCTCCGAGCGCACCGCACGTGAAGCCGCAGAGGGCGTCCGCCGTCGTCGCAAGGCGATGCGCAAGCGGATGGAGCGCGAGGGCTACTAGCCCTCGTCGACCCGCCGGTCGGCAACGATCCGGCGGGCTGAGGTAGTGTCCCCGACCGGCCTTGACCCGCGCTTCCTCGACGGCGCGGAACTGGCCGCCTACCCTTTCCCTTGCCGGTTCCGGTCAAAACCGGTAAGCGGCACTCGTCCCACTGTCGCGACCCCGTCATGATCGCCGCCAAAATCTATTTGGTCTTCTTCTTGACCTATGCGGGCATGGTAGCCGGTCGGCTGCCTTGGCTGCGGGTTGATCGCACGACGATCGCATTGCTGGGCGTGATCGGCCTGCTCGCGACGCAGACTCTCAGTTTCGACGAGCTGAGTGCGCGGATCGACCCCCCGACGTTGATCCTGCTGTTCGCCTTGATGATCATCTCGGAGCAGTTTGTCGCCTCCGGGTTCATCGATGCGTGCATTGCCCGGATCGGCCTGATCAAGGGCCGCGGCCGCAGGCTGCTCGCCGGCACCATCATCATCATCGGTGGCCTTGCGACATTCATCAGCAATGATCTGCTCGTCCTCGTCGCCACCCCGCTGCTGATCGAAATCGCCCGCCAGCGCGACCTCAATCCCCGACCCTTCCTGATCGCCATGATTGCCGCCTGCAATGCCGGGTCGGCGGCGACGATCATCGGCGCCCCGCAGAACATCGTCATCGGCCAACTCGGCGACCTTCGCCTCCCGACCTACCTGCTCGCAGGCGTCGTGCCGGCGATCTTGGCGCTGGTCGTAATCTATGGCGTCGTCGGTTTTCTCTGGCGGGGACGGCTCCGCAATAACGGGGATCCCCTTCCAGCCTCGGCCACGGCAAATTTCCACAGCTTCGATCGCAGCCAGACCAACAAGGGCATCGTCGCCGTCGTCGCCTTGTTGGCTCTGTTCTGCACGAGCCTGCCCCGCGACGTCATGGCGCTTGCCGTCATGGCCCTGGTCCTGATGAACCGCCGGATCGCCAGTCGATCGCTGATCGGCGGCGTCGACTGGCCGCTGATGATCTTCGTCTTCTGCCTGTTCGCCGTCACGGGCGCGCTCACCACCACTGCGCTGCCGGCAATGCTCGTCGATGGTCTCGGCAGCATTCATCTCCTGCCCACCGGATTGCTGGTCCTGGCGCCGCTGACCCTGCTGATGAGCGGCACGATCGGCAATCTGCCCTTCTCGATCCTCCTGGTCCAACTCTGGCCGGACGCGCCGCCGGGGACGCTCTACAGCCTCGCCGTGCTGTCGTCCTTCGCCGGCAATATCCTGTTCGTCGGCAGCCTGGCAAATCTACTGGTGGTCGAACGCGCGGCCGAGAGCGGTGTGACGCTGTCGCGGCATGATTTCGTGCAGGCCGGAATTCCCATCACTGCGCTGACCATGCTCATCGCCATGATCTGGCTCGCGCTGACCGGCTTCATGCCGTGGTTCCCCGTTTGAGGGTCGCGACGGGAACCGCTCTTCGTTTCAGTGCCGTCCCGGTTTCACAACATGTTAGCGTGAGCGGCCACGGCGGTTTATAGAACGTTCGTCAGCGCCGGCCCGCCTGCCGGGACCGCCGTCACCCCGTTACCCCTCGGTCTGTTTTTCCAATCAGGGAGCCGATGCTCGCCACTATCCTCATCCTGGTACGCGGCATTGCACGCGCCGACTTCGCGTCGGTATTCCAGATTGGCGACCGTGACGCGACGCCTCTGGCAACGGTGCCGCGCACCGCCATCGAGAGTTACTCCGGCGCGGCAATCGCCGCGGCAAGTAACGCCAGGACGCCATTCACGGGTGTGACCGAACTAGGGTTGCTGCTGGCGACCCCCGACCCGATTACGACCATCGCCGCGGTACCTCTCTATGCCGGCGCCATCCTGTTGTTGGGTTGGAGCGACCGCAGCGAGGCGCAGATCGATCTCCAGGAGATCGTCGACACGGCGATGCCGGCGATCCTGGGCGGCTTGCGAATGCATCTCACCGGGCGATCACTGCAGCGCCAACGTGTCCGCCTCAATGCCGTCATCAGTCATATCCGCGAGGGCGTCGTGCTCCAGGCCGAGGGCCAGGGCCCCTGCCTGGTCAGCCCGATCGCCGCCGCCTGGCTCGGCATTCCCGCGGGTGACATGTCCGAATCCGTCGTCGGCCCCCGTCTCGGTATCTACGAGCGGATGTTCCGGGATCGGACGATGCTCACGGATGAGACGGGAACCGAGACCAGTATTGGACCGCTGCCCTGGAAAGGCGCCGACGGCACCCTCCTTCAGGTGACGATCCACGCCGTAACCGGCGGCGGCAGGCTCTGGCTGTTCGAGGAACATCCCGAATCGGAAGCCAGCGATCAGCTCCGCCAGCGGACCGCAGCACTGCAGCAGGCGGCCCAGGAACTGGAGGAGGAACGCCGCAAAGCCGTTGCGGCAAAGCTCCAGGCGGATGATGCCAGTCGCTCGAAATCGGAGTTCCTGGCGACGATGAGCCACGAATTGCGGACACCGCTCAACGCGATCATCGGCTTCTCGGACCTGCTGCGTCTCGATCTGCACGGCGACGGCATCAGCGAACGCTACCGCGGTTACCTCGACGATATCTACACCAGCAGCCAGCATCTGCTTTCCCTGATCAACGATATCCTCGATATCTCGAAGATCGAGGCCGGCCGCATGGAGCCGCATATCGAGATCGTCGAGCCGGATCAATTGATCGCCAACGCGCTCGCCTTGACCCGGGGCGCCGCGCTCGGCAAGCGGGTCGAGCTGGTCCAGGATATCCCCGAGAATCTGATGCCGATGCGGGTCGACTGGCGCATGGCCAAGCAGGTGCTCGTCAATCTCATCTCCAACGCGATCAAGTTTTCCAGCCCTGGCGCGCGCGTGGCCGTCGTGCTCTCGCAAGACCGGCGCGGCACCCAGATCCAGATCATCGATACCGGGTCGGGGATGTCCGAGGCCGATATCCAGACCGCACTGGAACCGTTCTCCCAGGTCCGCGCGCATATCACGCGACAGGATCAGGGCACCGGCCTCGGCCTGCCGATCGCCAAGGCGATCATGGAAATCCTCGGCGGATCGATGACCATCTCGAGTGCCCCGGGACTCGGCACGACGTGCACCGTGTTCTTCGGCGCCGGACAGGCGGATGAGTGACGCCACCGTCCTCATGCAGGCAGCTTGACCGAATGCGCGCCATCGGCCGATAACGGGCGCTTACTGTACCTCTCGTGAATCATCGGAACCGGCCAGAATGACGATCTACAACGGCTTCATCGACGCGATCGGCCACACGCCGCTCATTCGCCTCAACAAAGCCTCGCGGATGACCGGCTGCGAGATTTACGGAAAAGCCGAATTCCTGAATCCCGGCGGCTCGGTCAAGGATCGCGCGGCCAAGGCGATCATCGACGACGCCGAGGCGAAAGGGCAGCTTCGGCCCGGCGGCACCATCGTCGAAGGCACGGCCGGCAATACCGGCATCGGACTGGCCCTGGTTGGCAATGCCCGCGGCTACCGCACGGTCATCGTCATGCCGGACACCCAAAGCCAGGAGAAGAAGGACTTCCTGCGCCTCGTCGGCGCCGATCTGCGGCTCGTCCCCGCCGCACCCTATCGCGAGCCCGGCAACTACGTCCGCTATTCGGAACGGCTGGCGGCGGAACTCGCGCAAAGCGAGCCCAATGGCGCCATCTGGGCCAACCAGTTCGACAATGTCGCCAATCGCGAAGGACATCGTCTGACGACCGGCGCCGAGATCTGGGAGCAGACCGGGGGCAAGATCGACGCTTTCACCTGTGCCGCCGGCACGGGTGGCACCATCGCCGGCGTCTCGATGGCCTTGAAGGCGCGAAACCCGAAGATCCGCACCATGATTGCCGACCCGCTCGGGTCCGCATTCTACAACTGGTTCACCAAGGGTGAACTGGTCGCCGAGGGCAGCTCGATCACCGAGGGCATCGGCAACAGCCGCATTACCAAGAACCTCGAAGGCGCCCCGATCGATGGGGCGCTGCAGATCAGCGACGAGGAAGCGCTGCCCGTCGTGTTCGATCTGGTCCGCGAAGAGGGCCTTGTGCTCGGCGGCTCGAGCGGGATCAACGTCGCCGCCGCCATCCGGCTGGCGCGCGAGCTCGGCCCGGGCCACACCATCGTCACGATTCTCTGCGACGGCGGCGCCCGCTATCAGTCTAAACTGTTCAACCCGGAATTCCTGCGCACGAAGAACCTGCCCGCACCGTCCTGGATGTAAGCGCCCGGGCGGCCGGGCTAGACCCTGCTGGAGCCGCCTTGCTCGCTGCGCTTGGCCTCGATCGCCTGCCAAATCTGCGCCGCCAGATTGGTGCCGTCAAAGCGTGAAATCTCCTGGAGACCGGTCGGCGACGTCACGTTGATTTCGGTGAGATAGTCGCCGATCACGTCGATGCCGACGAAGATCAGCCCGCGCGCACGCAGCGCCGGCCCGATCGTGGCGCAGATCTCCCGCTCCCGCGGGGTCAGCGCCGCCTTCACCGCCGTACCGCCGACATGAAGATTGGCGCGTGCCTCGCCGACCGCCGGCACCCGCAAGACCGCACCCGCCGGTTCGCCGTCGATCAGGATGATGCGCTTGTCGCCGGCGCGAACTTCCGGAATGTAGCGCTGGATCATCAGCGGTTCGCGGTTCATCGCGCCGAACATCTCGAGCAGCGAGCCGAGGTTCTCGTCCTCGGGCTTCAGGCGGAACACGCCGGCGCCGCCATTGCCGAACAATGGTTTGACGATGATGTCCTTATGCTCGGCGCGAAACTGTTCGATCTCGATGCGGTCGCGGGTGATCAAGGTCGGCGGCATCAGCTCGAGAAAATGCGTCACGAACAGCTTTTCGGGCGCGTTGCGCACGCTGGCCGGGTCGTTGACGACAAGCGTCGCCGGATGAATCTGCTCGAGCAGATGCGTCGCAGTGATGTAGGCGAGATCGAAGGGCGGGTCCTGACGCATCAGCACCACATCGACGGTCGCGAGGTCGATCGATTCCGGCTCGCCCAACTCGAAATGGCGCCCGCCAGTCGCGCGAAACACCTTCAGTCGCCGCGCGCGAGCCCGCAGGCGACCCTGCCGCAGCGCGAGGTCGTGCGGACCGTAATGATAAAGCAAGTGGCCCCGGGCCTGCGCCTCGAGCGCGAGCACGAAGGTCGAATCGGCATCGACGTTGATGCTTTCGATCGGGTCCATCTGGATAGCGACGGCGAGACTCATCAATCCGCTCCTGGCGCGCTAAAGCGGCTGTTCTTGGATCGCGCCGGGACCACTCGACGCCGGCGGTGCGGCGGGTGGGGTCAGCGCTTTCGGGGCCGTGTAAGACGGCGCAGTGTAGGACGGCGCAGTATAGGACGGAGCGGTGTAGGACGGCGCCTTGTAGCTCGGCGCGGTGGCCGCGGGCGCATTATAGCTGGGCGCTGTGTAGCTCGGCGCGTTGTAGCTCGGGGGCGTATAGGCGGGCGCGGAATAGGCCGGGGTGGTATCGGACATGCCGCTGGTGTCGCTGCTGCTCGCGCCGCCGTTGTTGCCGTCCTCGACCGGGGCCAGCTTCGGCTTATCGCTGCTCTGCGACGCCCCGGTATCGCTCGTCGCCGAGCCCGGGCGAATCCGGATGTAGGAGATCACCTTCACCACGTCCGGGGTGTTGCGGGCGTGGTTGATGACGAGATCCTTCTCCTGCTGGTTCTTCGAGCTGCCGAGGATGTAGACGACGCCGTCGACGACCTGGAGCGAATAATTGAGCGAGGAGACTCCGCCGTCGAAGGTCAGGCTGCTGCGCAGCCGCGTCAGGATCCAGTTGTCGCTGGTAGTCGAGCCGAGCGTCGAGCGCTGGCCGATATTGATGTTGTTGATGACCTCTTTGACGCCGTCGACCTTTTGCGCGGCCGCGACCGCCTGGTCGCGAATTTGCGGATTGGGCACGTCGCCGGTCAGCAGCACGCGACCTTCGAACACGTTGAGATCGACATATTTGAGGATCTCCGAATTGTCCTTGGCCCATTTGGCGTTGAGCACGGTCTTGATCTGGGTGTCGGACATTACCCCGCCGGGTCCCCGCTCCTGCCCCATCGTGTAACCACCGCCGGCGGCGGCGCCGACCGCGGCGACGACGCAGCCGCTGAGCAGAGTGCTGCAGGTTGCAGCGATCGCGAATGAGCGAACAAGACTAGATGACTGACGCAAGGACGGAACTCCGAGTTTGTTCAAGGCAGTATTTCATAAAACCACGTGATTGTGGCGACAATAGCACCGACGCGTCCATCATCCTGTGCAGGCTGGGGCTGAGATTACACGTCGAATCCGGCGCGATTACTGAGCCTGCCATGCCGCCTTCAGGTGGCGAGGCCAGCGCCACGGCGCCACCAGGATCGCATCGAATCGTACCTGGCGGTTGACGAGAGCAGGGTGAGCGCTGATGTACGCCTCGGTCGCTCGCTGGATTCGCCGGCGCTGCCGTCCCCCGATCGCGTAGGCTGCGCGATCGAGATCCGCCCTGGTCTTGACCTCCACGATCGCCAGGATCGCACCCCGCCGCGCCACGATGTCGATCTCGCCGACGGGCACCCGGTATCCCGAAGCCAGGATACGGTACCCCTGCAACCGCAGCCACCAGCGCGCCGCTCGCTCGGCCCGGCGGCCACGCAGTTCCGCACTTTGATAGCTATGCACCTGGGCCATTTGTTTCCTCCAACCGAGCGGCGAGTTCCAGGGCACGCTGATAGACGCGACGACGGGTCAAGCCGAGCTGCGCGGCCACGCGCGCCGCCGCTTCGCTGAGCGAGCCCGTCGCCATAGCCGCGCCCAAGGCCGTATCGAGATCATCGGCGGAGATTTCCTTCGCCGGCAAGGGCGGTCCGACCAGAACGACGATTTCGCCCTTCGGCGGCCCGGCTTCGGCGTAATGCGCCGCGAGTTCCGTCAGGCTGCCGCGCCGCACTTCTTCATAGAGCTTGGTCAAGTCCCGGGCGACCACGGCAGGGCGGTCGCCGAGAACGGCCGCCATATCGGCCGTCGAGGCTGCCAGTCGAGGACCCGACTCGTAGAAGATGAGCGTTCCGGGGATGGTCGTCATGGTTTCGAGATCGCGGCGGCGCGCCACCGATTTGGCGTCGAGGAAACCGGCGAAGAAGAAGCGATCCGGCGGCAAGCCGGAGAGCACAAGACCGGCCAAAGCCGCCGAGGCGCCCGGCACGACATGGAGCAGGTGGCCGGCGGCGATGGCGTCGCGAACGAGCTTGTAGCCAGGATCCGAGACCAGCGGCGTGCCGGCGTCGGAGATCAGCGCGACCGCGCCCCCTTCAGCAAGCCGGCTCATGAGACGCGGTCGCATGGTTTCGGCATTGTGCTCGTGATAGGGCAGCAACGGCGTCGTCAGCCCATACCGGAACAGCAATTTGCCACTGACTCGGGTGTCTTCGCACGCGATCAGATCGGCGCGGCGCAACGTATCGAGCGCGCGCAGCGTGATGTCCTGGAGGTTGCCGATCGGAGTCGCCACGATATGGAGACCGGGCACCAACGGGCCCCCAGAGTCGCGCTGGTGCAGGTCAGCCTCATCCGCGGCCGAGACCGGTTTACTTGGCGCAGCGCTATCGCTAGGCTGCGCCCCTGTTTCCGCTTGTTTTTGGCCTCGTTGTCGCAGGAGAGCGCGTGTTGCATCGGTCCGTGGTGACGTCGATTTTCCGCCCCGTTGTCGCGGCATTGATGGCGGTCCTCGTCTTGGGCGTGGCGAGCTGCAGCTCTGGCAACGAAAATGCGACGCTTGCCCCCGTCGTGCAAGCGCCGTCGACACCCGAGCCTGCCTTGCCGCCCCCGCCGCCACCGCCGCCGACACCCCCGCCGCCGCCGGCGACCCCTCGGGCGGCAATGCTCAAATCCAAGGTGACCATCGCGCTGCTGCTGCCGCTGACGGGGAGCAATGCGGCGATCGGCAACGACATGCTAAACGCGTCCCAGCAAGCCTTGCTCGAGCTCGGCGGCCCGAATCTCGCGATTATCCCCAAAGATACC
>CAIUCF010000622.1 GCA_903897565.1 uncultured Rhodospirillales bacterium
CTGCACGAGGAGTGTCTGCGCCTGCTCAACCTCGACCTGCCCGTCGCCGACTGGGCCAAGGAAGAGGGCATCGCCGAGCAGGAGATGATCGAGCGCATTACCGAGGCCTCGGACCGCAAGATGGCGGCGAAGGTCGCCAATTACGGCGCCGAGACCATGCGGATGATCGAGCGCAGCCTGCTGATCCAGTGCCTGGACCAGAGCTGGAAGGATCACCTCCTGACCCTCGACCACCTGCGTCAGGGCATTCAGCTGCGCGCCTATGGCCAGCGCGATCCGCTCAACGAGTACAAGCGCGAAGCCTTCGCGATGTTCGAAACCATGCTCGGCGAGTTGCGCGAGTCGACGACGCGGCTGTTGTCGCATGTCGAGATCCGCACCGCCCCAGAACCGGAGGAGTCGCTGTTCCCGGCGCCGCGCCAGGGTCTGCAAGCCCTGCATCCCTCTGCCGGCAACCCCTTCGGCGGTGACGAGGGCGGCGATCAGGCAGCGCAGGGCGGCAGCGAGAAGGTCTCGCGCAATGCTCCCTGCCCCTGCGGTTCGGGCAAGAAATACAAGCACTGCCACGGTCAGATCTGAGGCCGACCTCAGACCGCCGGCAATTTTGTCCGTAACGCCGGCGGAAGGTAGGCGATCAGCACCCGTCGCACCGAGTGCCAGAACGCCGACAGCAAGAGCAGCGCCGAGCCGATCACCAGTGCCGTGAGCGCGAAGCTGAGGCTGGGCGAGCCCGCGGCCTTTACCAGCGTACTCATCGCAGCAAGCACATAGGCCAGCGCGGATACCAGCAGCGCACGGCGATCGATCGCCAGCGCGACAAGTCCGAGCACCACATAAATTCCGATCGCCGCCGCCGCCCGGCTCGGATCGACGTCGCCATGCCCCAGCAATCCCAGCAGGGCGAAAGCCGGGTGTACCAGCATCGGCGCCGCCATCAGGTGAAGCCAAAAGCCGACATCGGCGCGGCGGGTTCGACGTTCCGGATCGCTGGCATCCCACCACATCGCCAGCGCAAAGACGACGAGACCGTCGCCAAGCAGGACCAGGACCCGATGCGGGGGAACGACGGGCACGAACAGGAACAGAATCAGATCGACGGTCACCAGAAGCGCGCCGACCCCCGCGGCCACGGTGATCGGCACCATGAAACGGCGCCAATGCGCATAGACCGCCAGCGTGGTGACCGCCGCAGCCGCCACCGGCCGCCAACTTTCCCTTGCCAGCACAAGGCCGGAGCCCCCGAGTTCGAATATCGGGCCACCGATGATAACGGCCAGTGCCAGCCCCGCGATGCCCGCGGTGAAACCGAACAACAGCAAGATACTCGGCAGCGCCATGCGGCGCCTGCGGGTGAAGAACTCCGCCATACCCCAACTGGCGAGGGCAACGCCCGCGGCGGCCTCGATGGGGCTGCCGTGCCAGGCGAACTCCGCGATCGCCACGAGCACCATGGAGGCTGCGATCGAAACGAAGATATCGTTGAAGCCGGTCAGGAGTCGGAACTGCTCCTCGTCCGCGGCGGGCGTGACGCGCTGGCGCGCGACATGGGCGCGAAACCGTTCGGCCGCTTCCGGCGACAGCGCGCCCGCAGCGACCGCGGCGTCGAGGTCGCCATCGCTATACATGACGAGCCTCTCCGCTCACGCCCCGGCGTAGTCGAGGCCGATATCGAGCACGGTGGCGCTGTGGGTGAGCCAGCCGATCGAGATCAGATCGACGCCCGACGCCGCGATCGCCGGTGCCGTGGCCGCGGTCACGCGGCCCGAGGCCTCGGTCGTCATGCGGCCGGCGACCATCTCGACTGCCTGCCGCAAGGTGTCCGGGTCCATATTGTCGAGCAACACGGCATCAACCTCGAGCGGGATCAATTCCTCGAGCTGCGCCAATGTGTCGACCTCGACCTCGATCTTCACGAGATGGCCGATCGCATGCCGCGCACGCGCCACCGCCGCGCGCACGCTGCCGGCGACAGCGATGTGATTGTCCTTGATCAGGATGGCGTCATCGAGACCGAAGCGGTGATTGGCGCCGCCGCCGACGCGGACCGCGTATTTCTGGACGATGCGCAGGCCCGGCATGGTCTTGCGGGTGCAGACGACGCGCGCCTTGTGCGGCTGGATCGCCGCCATGATCGCCGCCGTCGCCGAGGCGATGCCCGACATGTGGCCCATGAAATTGAGCGCGACCCGCTCGGCCGTCAGGATACCGCGCGACGGGCCATGCACGCGGGCGATGATGTCGCCGGGCTCGAGCGTCGTGCCGTCGGGCTTCTCGATCGTCAGCTGAATGCGCGGATCGACCAACTCGAAGGCGAGGCTCGCGAGGGCCAGTCCCGCCACTACGCCGGGCTGGCGGGCCTCCAGCACCATGGTCGAGACATCATCTGCCGGAATGATGCTGTCGGAAGTAATATCGCCGCTCCGGCCCAGATCCTCGACCAGGGCGTTGCGAACGAGCGGCTCGATGAGGAGCCGGGGCAGTTCGAAGGTCATGGCCGAACTCCCGCGGCAAGCCGCGTGCTGTGGTCGCAGCGCCGGGCGAGATCGAGTGCCTCGGCGAGGGTGAGAGACCGACGCGCCGACTGCGCGCTGCGCTCTGGGAAATCGGAACGACTCTGCGCCCCTCGGCTTTCGGTCCGCAGATAGGCGGCCGCCGTCACCAGTAGCGCGGTGATCGCCGCCTTATGGCCGCTCTCGGCGTCAGACTTGAGCGCCGCCAGGGCCTGCGCCAGGCCTTCGCCGCTGCGGAGGATACCGACGTGGCGCCCCATGATTGCCCGCACCCGCTGCGTTACGCTCGGATCGTCGCCGCGGTCGTCACCGGGCCCGACCGACATCAAGGCCGGGCTGCGCTCGGCCGCCGGTTGCGCGGCGAGATCGGCGGCCACCGCCTGCCCCGTTACCACGGCTTCGAGCAGAGAATTGCTGGCGAGGCGATTGGCGCCATGGAGACCGGTCGCCGCAGTCTCGCCGCAAGCCCACAGGCCACCGATACTGCTGCGTCCCGCCGCGTCAACCGCAACGCCGCCCATGTGATAATGGGCGCCCGGGCGCACCGGGATCGGGGTCGTGACCGGATCGATCCCGGCCTCCATACAGACGCCATAAAGCGTCGGGAAACGCTGCGGGAAGGCCGCGCCGATGCTGTCGCGGCCATCGAGGAACACGCGGCCCCCGGCGGCACAATGCTGCCACACCGCGCGGGCGACGACGTCCCGCGGCGCGAGGTCGCCGCGCGGATCGCGGACAACCGGCGCACCATTTTCGTCGATAAGGCGCGCACCTTCGCCGCGCAGGGCCTCGCTCGCGAGCGGCATCGGATCGCGGCCGATATCGACCGCCGTCGGATGGAACTGCACGAACTCGGTGTCGACGACCCGAGCGCCGGCAATGGCGGCGAGCGCCAGGCCCTGCCCGATCGCGCCCGATGGATTGGTGCTGTGCGGCCACAGCCCGCCGATACCGCCGGTGGCGAGCACGACGCGGCTGGTCGGCAGCACCAAAGGCGTGCCGGCGACCCGCGCCACCAACCCGCGGACGACCCCGCCGCGGGTGATGAGACGCACGACCTCGGTCTCTTCGAGGACATGGATCGACGGCGTCGCGCGGACCCGCGCGATCAGCGCCTCCATGATGCTCCTACCGGCGGTGTCGCCACCCCCGGCATGGAGCACGCGTCGCCGGCTATGCGCAGCCTCCAGGCTGGTACAATAACGGCCATCGGCCTCGCGATCGAAGCAGACACCCCAGCTCTCGAGGGCGGCGATGGCCTGCGGCGCGGCGGCGATGATGCGCTCCACCGCCTCGGCGACGCAGAGGCCGTCGCCGGCCGCCAAAGTATCGGCAACGTGAAGCGCCGCCGAATCATCCGGCCCAAGCGCCGCGGCGATCCCGCCCTGCGCCCAGACGCTGGAGCATCCGGCGCCGAGGGTCGCCTTGGTGATGACGATCACCGGCTGCGGCGCCAGCGACAGCGCGCAGGCGAGGCCGGCAAGACCGGCGCCGATGATGACCGGCTGGCCGCTGAGGCCGCCGAGAGCCGAGCGCGTCATGCCGCTCACCCGATCGCGATCATGCGCTCGACCGCCAGGCGCGCGCGGCCGGCGATGTCCTCGGGGATGACGATCTCGGTGGTCATCGTCTCGAGCGCGCGGCGGATATTCGGCAGGGTGATGCGCTTCATATGCGGACATAGATTGCACGGCCGCACGAACTCGACATCGGGATAGAGCGCGGCGAGATTGTCGCTCATCGAGCATTCCGTGATCATGACGACGCGGGCCGGACGACGATCGGCGACGTAACCTTGCATGGCCGCAGTCGAACCGGCGAAATCCGAGGCCGCGATCACCTCCGGCGGGCATTCCGGATGCGCGAGCACCACGACATTGGGATGGCTCTTCCGGAAGCCTTCGATATCGGCGACCGTAAAGCGCTCATGGACCTCGCAATGGCCCTTCCA
>CAIUCF010000623.1 GCA_903897565.1 uncultured Rhodospirillales bacterium
GACCTTGGCCACTGACATGGGCGCGCTGCAGGAGCGCATTACCACCACCAAGAAGGGCTCGATCACCTCGGTGCAGGCGATCTACGTGCCCGCCGACGATCTGACCGATCCGGCGCCGGCCACCTCCTTCGCCCATCTCGACGCCACCACCGTGCTGAACCGCCAGATCGCCGAACTCGGCATCTACCCAGCGGTCGACCCGCTGGATTCGACCTCGCGCATGCTCGACCCGCGGGTGATCGGCGAGGAGCACTACAAGACCGCCCGCGACGTCCAGAAGGTGCTGCAGCAGTACAAGTCGCTGCAGGACATCATCGCCATTCTCGGCATGGACGAGCTCAGCGAAGAAGACAAGCTCACGGTCTCGCGCGCCCGCAAGATCCAGCGCTTCCTGTCGCAGCCCTTCCACGTCGCCGAAGTCTTCACCGGCTCGCCGGGCAAGCTGGTCAAGCTCGAGGACACCATCAAGGGCTTCCAGGGCATCGTCCGCGGCGATTACGACGACCTGCCGGAGTCGGCATTCTACATGGTCGGCGGCATCGACGAGGCGATCGAGAAGGCGCGCAAGCTCGCAGCCGAAGTCGCCTGAGCCAACGGAGTAGATGGCCATGGCCGAAACCGACGCGTCCTACCCGGGCAAGGTGACCTTCGAACTCGTGTCGCCGGAGCGGATTCTGCTCTCCGAGGCGGTGGAGATGGTCGTCATTCCCGGCACCGAAGGTGATTTCGGCGTGTTGCCGGGGCATTCGCCGCTGATCTCGTCGATCCGGCCCGGCACCATCCGGGTCTATTCCGGCACCACGGTGACCGAGGCGATCTTCGTGCCGAGCGGCTTTGCCGAGGTGACGCCCGAGCGTTGCACCGTGCTCGCCGACAGCGCCATCAGCGTCGCGTCGCTGGACCGTGACGTGGTGACGGCGGAACTCGCCGACGCCACCGCGGCGCTGGCCGCGGCGGGAACCGCGGTTGACGCCTATGAGGGCAAGCAGCTCAGCCAGGCCGTGCTCGTCGCCGAGGCGAAACTCTACGCCATCGATACCAAATAGCCACAGGATCCCGGCAACACCGTTGCCGGACCATCACGGGGCTTCAATTATGACAGTATCAGCGTTAAGACACTGAGATTATGTTACGCTGGTCTCTCGCCGACGTCCCCTGGGACACTTTTGATCCGGCCAAGGTCGATCCCGATATCCTGCGGATCGTCAAGGCCGCGAGCATGGTCGAGATCAACGCCGACGATTACGTCCGCTATCTCGAGCGCGTCTTCGCGCAGGATGCAGAACTGCTCGGCGCCATCGCCCATTGGGGCGAGGAAGAGGCCCAGCACGGCAATGCGCTCGCCGCCTGGGCCAAGCTCGCCGATCCCGATTTCGATTTCGCCGCCGCCCGCGCCGCCTTCGCCGCTGGATTCCAGATCGACACCGAGGTCGATCGCTCGATCCGCGGCTCGCGCACCGGCGAGCTGGTGGCGCGTTGCATCGTCGAGACCGGCACCTCGTCGTTCTACTCGGCACTGGCCGAGGCTGCCGAAGAGCCGGTGCTGCGCTTCATCTGCCGCAAGATCGCCGCCGACGAGCTGCGCCACTACAAACTGTTCTACGACGGCGCCAAGCAGTATCAGAAAGCCGAGGGCATCAGCGCCTGGGCCCGCTTCAAGGTCGCGCTCGCCCGCATCGTCGAATCCGAGGACGACGAGCTCGCCTACGCCTATTACGCCGCCAACGCGGTGACCGTACCGTATGAGCGCAAGCGCTGGACCCGCGAATACGCCGCCCGCGCCTACGCGATCTACAAACGCCCCCACATCGACCGCGGCATCGCCATGGTCCTGAAAGCCGTCGGCCTCAACCCCACCGGCTGGCTCCACCGCGCCTTGAGCGGCGCCGCCTGGGCCTTCATGCAGCGGCGGATGCGGGTACTGGGCCGCGAGCGCGCGGCGGCCTGAGTCCGCTCAGCCTCCAGGCGTCCCCTTCCCCATAAACGCGTCGCGCAAACCCGCGACCTCGCGCTTCAGCGCCATCAGCTGGTCCCGGCTCATGCGCGAGGCATCCATGATGCAACGGGGGAAGTCGCGGGTCAGCGCCTGGACGGCGCGGCCGTGTTCGGTGAGGGAAATCCGGACCTGGCGCTCGTCGGCGGGGTCGCGGGTGCGGCGGACGTAGCCGGCGGCCTCCAGGCGCTTGAGCAGCGGCGTCAGGGTGCTGGATTCCAGGAACAACCGCTCGCCGATCGCGCCGACCGGCTGGTCGTCCTGCTCCCACAGCACCAGCATCACCAGATATTGCGGATAGGTCAGGCCGATCGCTTCCAGCAGCGGTTTGTAGAGCCGCGTGAAGGCGTGGTTCGCGGAGTAGATCGCGAAGCAAAGCTGGTCGTCGAGGGTCAGCTGATCCTGGGGCATGGCAATGTTCTCCGAGCACGAGATATTATATCGTACGCGATTTAATCGCAACATCACGAATCGATGCCAGTCATGTCGGGATTTCAATCGTGCGCGATATCATCGCGCGGTATATGTCTTCCCACGCCCACCGCGGGCGCTTGCCGCGGCACTCGTGAAGCCAGGAGAACCATCATGTCGGTCAATGTTCTTTACCGCACTTCCGCCACCGCCACCGGCGGCCGCGACGGTCATGCCGCCACCGCCGACGGCAGCCTCGACGTCACCCTCGCCACGCCGAAGGAACTCGGCGGCGCCGGCGGTCCCGGCAATAATCCCGAGCAGCTGTTCGCCGCCGGTTACTCCGCCTGCTTCATCGGCGCGATGAAATTCGTCGCCTCGCAAGGCGGCCCGAAGGTGCCGGCGAATGCCCAGGTCACCGCAACCGTCGGCATCGGCCCGCGCTCGGAAGGCGGCTTCGGTCTGGAGATCGCGCTTGCCGTCTCGCTGCCCGGGCTCGACGCCGAGCAGGCCCGCCAGCTGGTCGACAAGGCGCATCAGGTCTGCCCGTATTCCAACGCCACCCGCAACAACATCGACGTCAAGCTCAGCATCGTCTGAGCGTTCCTGCGAGGCCGCCCCCATCGAGGGCGGCCTCGTGTCGCTACAGATCGGGCCGCAGGATCGTCTTGCCGATGACCTGGCGGTCGGTCAGCCGGGCGAAGGCGGCGCGCCACTCGGCGAGAGGAAATTCGCGGTCGACGCGGGGATGGGTATGGCCAGCCTCGGCCAGCGCCCAGATCGCGGCCTGATTCTCGGCGCCGCGCTCGGGGAAGCGCCGGGCGTATTCGCCGGCGCGCAGACCCATCACCGAGAAGCCTTTGATCAGCGGGATATTGACCGCGATCGTCGGGATGCGGCCCGAGGTGAAGCCGACGACGAGTAGCCGGCCGTCGAAGGCGATGCAGCGCGTGCTCTCGTCGAAGACATCGCCACCGACCGGATCGAAGATCACGTCGGCGCCACGGCCGCCGGTGATGCCCCGCACCTGTTCGAGAAAGCCGCTGGAGGTGTTGACGATCGCATCGGGCGCGTAGTCGCGCGCCAGGACTTCGAGCTTGGCCTCCGACGGCGAAGCGGCGATGACGCGGGCGCCGAGGTGGCGGGCGAGATCGAGGCAGGCGAGACCGGTGCCGCCGGCGGCGCCATGGACCAGCACCCATTCACCCGGCTCCAGCCGCGCCCGGCGAACCAGGGCGACATAGGCGGTCAGGTAGGCGACGCCGTAACCGGCGGCCTCGGCATAACTCAGGCGGGCCGGCTTGGCGCGCAGATCGGCGACCGGAAACACGACGAACTCGGCATAGCCGCCGATTCTCGCATGCCCGACGACGGCGTCACCGGGCGCGAACCCCGTCACGCCGGGGCCGAGCAGATCGACATCGCCGGCGGTCTCGATCCCGGGAATGAACGGCAGGCTCGGCTTGTACTGATATTCGCCGCGCGTCTGCAGCAGATCGGGGAAGTTGATGGCGGCGGCGCGGACGCGGACGCGGACCTCGCCCGGTCCCGGCTGCGGCACCGGCAGCTCGGTCAGGGCGCAGCCGGCGAAATCGGGCGCCAGCGCCGAGACGACCAACGCCCGCATCAGCCCAAGCTCCTCACAGCCCGAGCGCCTGCAGCTGCGGCTCCAGCACGGCCAGCACCGCCTCGTAGACCGGACGCTTGAAGGGTATGATGAGGGTCGGCAGCTCATACCGCGGCACCCAACGCCAGGCGCAGAATTCGGGATGCTTGGTATCGATGCGGATATCGCGATCGTGGCCGGTGAAGCGCATCGCGAACCATTTCTGCGCCTGCCCCTTCCACTTGCCTTTCCACAGGTTGCCGGCGAGTTCGGGCGGCAGGTCATAGGTCAGCCAGCCCGCCGTCTCCGCGAGGATCTCGGCGCGCGCCGTGCCGACCTCTTCCTCGAGCTCACGCAAGGCGGCTTCGGCCGGGGCCTCCCCGGCATCGATGCCGCCTTGCGGCATCTGCCAGGCATGCTCCGCGGTATCGAGGCGACGGCCGACGAAGGCGTGACCCTCGCGATTCAGCAACATGATGCCGACATTGCGGCGGTAGCCCTCAGGCGGCTCGGCGCGATAGGGCGTGGGCAGGTCGATCGTCATGACGAGAGCCTTCAGGGGGCCGAAGCCGGAAGCGGTTTGTCCGGCGGCGGCGGGGGCGGTTTGGGCACCGTGACCACCGCCGAAATCGGCGCCAGATCGATGCCCTGGTTGGCGAGCGTCGCGGCCCAGGCCGCAATTTCCTGCAGGCTCACGGGCGTTGCGCTGGCAAGGCCGAGGGCGCGGCCGTTGCGCTTGGCGGTATTGACGAGGTCGATCAGGGCCTGGTCGATCGCGAGCCGGCCCGGATCGCTGTCGATGACGCGGTCGGCGGCGACCATCGGCAGCTTGTCGGCGGTCGCGACATCGCCGGCGACGCTTTGCGGCGCCTCGCGGTTATCGACGAACAGCAGGCCGCGGCGGGCGATCTCGTCGAGGATCGGGGTCATCTCGCTGCGCGACGCCTGAAACTTGCCGCCCATCCGTCCGATCAGCCCGACATACCCCGCGCCCTGGCTCAGCGTCCAGCCGAGCCGGTCGAGATTCTGCGGCGGGTCATAGGCGGTCAGCAAGGCGTTGTAGCCCGGGTCCTGGCGCGGATAATCGATCGGCTCCATCGGCAGTTCCAGCAGCACCTCATGACCGGTGGCGCGGGCCAGGTTCAGCCAGTCGCCGACATGATGGCCGAAGGGCGCGAAAGCGAGCGTGACCGCAGACGGCGTCTTGTCGATGGCGTCCTTGGTCGCCTGCGACGCGATCGCCAGCCCGGTGATGAGGATGGCGACCCGGGGCGCCGTGGAGGTGAGGTCGAACGGCCGGGCGTAGACCTGCCAGGGATTGCGGCCGTCATGACCGACGATCGGCAGGAAGCCATAAGTCCCACGCTCGATCAGATCCGAGGCCGGCGCCGGGGCCAATCCATGCTGCGCCGAGAAAGCCGAATAGATCGGCGGCTTCGGCACGATCGCACCGCCGGTGTCGAGGGTCAAAGGCGTCGCGGCGGAACCCGGCGGCTTGACCGGCATCGCACTGGCCGGGGCGCCGGCCTCCACGCGTCCGAGGGCAACTTCGCGCAGGGAGGGCGGAGCGGGTGGCCCGAACGCCACCGGCTTCGGCGGCTCCTTGTGTGTAATGACGACTGCGACGGTGTCCGGCGGCGGGTGCAGCGGATGCGTCCACATCCAGACGCCGAGGCCCACGGCACCGCCGGCGAGCAGCGCCGCCAGCCCGAAGAGAATTAGCGGGCCGCGCCGACCCTTCGCCTTCGTTGCGCTCGGCGCGGCCATGGTCACCCGGATATCACGCGGCCCTCTCCACCCTTCAGGGGGGAGAGGGAGCGCATCTTGGTTCCGTCCAAAGCGATCCCGCTCAGTTCGCGTTCTGGCCGCTGAAGAAGGCGGCCCCCTTGACGAGGTCCAGCGCGCGGGTCAGCTGATAGTCCTTGGCTTCCGCCGCGGCCATGTCCTTCTCGGCGCCATCCTTGCCCGCCGTCGCGTCATCGGCGGCGTCGGCGGTGCTGGCGGTCGCGTCCGCCGGCGAGGCCGCGCCGCTGTCGGGACCGGTGTTCTTGAGCGCCCCCTTGAGGTCCGCCTCGCGAATCTGCCCGGTCTCGGCGATGGTCTCTACCTTCGCCGGCTGCACGGTGATGTCGGGCGAAATCCCCTCGTCCTGGATCGACTTGCCCGACGGCGTGTAGTAGCGCGCCGTGGTCAGGCGGATCGCGCCATTATCGCCGGAGAGCGGCATGATGGTCTGGACCGAGCCCTTGCCGAACGAACGCGTGCCGAGGATCAGCGCCCGGTGATTGTCCTGGAGCGCGCCGGAGACGATTTCCGCCGCCGATGCGGTGCCGCCATTGATGAGGATCACGATCGGCACGCCGCCGGTGATGTCGCCGCCGCGGGCGTCCCAGCGCTGCACCATGTTGGGGCTGCGACCGCGGGTCGAGACGATCTCGCCATGCTCGAGGAAAGCGTCCGACACGCCGACGGCCTGATCGAGCAGCCCGCCGGGATTGTTGCGCAGGTCGAGCACGACGCCGGTGATCTTGCCGGCCTTCTTCTTGACGGTGCCGAAGGCCTTCTGCAACTCGGTCGTGGTGGCGGCGCTGAAGCTGGCGATGCGCAGATAAGCGATCGAGTCGCGCATGACCATGCCCTTGACCGAGGCGATATGAATGATCGCGCGCGTCAGGGTTACGTCGAACGGAGCCAGGCTGCCGCGCCGGATCGTCAGCTTGACCTGGGTGTCGGGGGCGCCGCGCATATGGTTGACGGCGTCTTCCAGGGTCATGCTGGTGACAATCTTGCCGTCGAGCGCGACGATGTAGTCACCGGGCTTGAGGCCGGCGCGCGAGCCCGGGGTATCGTCGATCGGGGTGACGATCTTGATCAGCCCCTTCTCCTGCGTGACCTCGATGCCGAGGCCGCCGAACTGGCCCTCGGTCTGGACCTGCATGTCGCTGTATTCTTTGGCATCCATGTAGCTGGAATGCGGATCGAGCGAGGTCAGCATGCCGCGAATCGCCGATTCGACCAGCTTCTTGTCGGGGACGGGCGTGACATAATCCTGTCGCACCCGATCGAAGACCTCGCCGAACAGGTCGAGCGCCTTGAAGGTATCGGTGTTGACGTTCTCTTCGGTCCGCGCCGTCACCGGTGTCAGCAACACCAGACCGAACGCGACCATTGCCGCCCAGGTAACTCGAACCGTCACTCGCCGCTTCATTCGTTCACACTTCATCCTGTCTTGCGCCTTAGGGTGCCGCCAGCCACGAGGCCGGGTCGATCGGCTGATCCTTGCGCCGCCACTCGAAATACAAGCTGGGAGTGCCCCCGCCCGTCCGCATCCTGCCGACGGGTTCGCCCGCCTTGACCGACTGTCCCACCACACTATCAATATGGTCGCAACCGGCGAGAAGCGAATCATATCCGCCGGGGTGTTCGATGATCAAGATTTGCCCGTAGCTGCGGAACGGCCCGGCGAACAGAATAGTGCCGTCATAGGGCGCAACGACCTCGGCGCCGGGCCGGGTCGCGATCGTCAACCCCTTGGCCGTCACGAAACCGTCGGTCTGGCCGAAGCGCCGGGTAATCGGCCCGGCCGCGGGGCGCACCAGCGTGTACTTGCCGGCGAGCAGGCTGCGGGCGCGCTCCGGCGCCGGTGCCACGACGGCCGCGGTCGGGCGCGCCGCATTGGCCTCCGCCCGCGCCCGCGCCGCCTCGGCGAGTTCGCGGCGATGGGCCGCCTCGCGCTCCTGCTGCAGGCGCCGCGCCCGTTCGGCATCGAGCTTCTGGATCAAATCCTTGAGATCGACCGCCTGCGCCGACAACGCCGTCAGCCGCCGCTGCTCGATCGCCGCCGCGCGCCGCGTCGCCGCCTCGAGCTGGCGCTTGCGGGTCAGCAGATCGGCAAGATGTTCCTGCTGCGAGGTCAGCGCGATCTGCTTCTCGCTCACCTCGGCCTGGGTCGCCTCGGTCGCAACCCGGCTCTGGTCGAGCGCGGCGAGCTTGACGTTGAGATCGGCGACCGCGGCGCGCAACCTCGGCATGATCGAGCCCAGCAGCATGGCGCTGCGGATCGAATCCAGCGGCGAGCCCGGAGAAAACGCCAGCGCCGCCGGCGGCTCGATGGCGACGCGCTGCAGAGCCGCCAGCAGCTTGGCCTCGCGGCCGTGGGTGGCCTCGACCGCGGCGAGCTTGTCCCTCGTGTCGTCCTTCAGCGATTTGAGCTGAACCTGCAGCATGCTCAGCGCTACCTCGTTCTGCTGCGCGATCCGCGCGGTGGCGACGCTGGCGTCCTGCAGAGCATTGATTTCCGCCGCAACCGCCTGTTCCTGGCGCCGCAACGCCTCGGCCTTGGCCTGGGCGCGGGCGAGATCGCCTTGCACCGCCTGCAGCTGTGTTTTCTGTGCCGTGGTGTCGAGATTGGCGGGCGTTTCGGCCTGGGCCTGACCGATGACGATGAGGATGACGATCAGAATGCCCGTGCCGAGGATACACCGCCGCACCACACCCCTCTTCTCGTCATCCCCGCGAAGGCGGGGATCCAGCAAGAGCCGCGTCTGCGGCGACATAATTAGTGTCCGCGCTGCCGCGCGTAAGGGAGGGGATCCCGGCTTTCGCCGGGATGACGGGTATGGGGTCATGGGGAACCCACAGACCGCGGCTAAACCGCAGCGCGCATTCCCTGCGCCGCCGGAATCAGCAGCGAGTGGCCGGTCATCGCCTTGGGTTGCGGCAGCCCGAGCAGCGCCAGCAGGGTCGGCGCGACGTCGCTGAGGCGGCCATGGGCCAGGCTGGTCACGCCGGCGGGACCGTTGACCAGCACCAGCGGCACCGGGTTGGTGGTATGGGCGGTATGCGGCTCGCCGGTCTCGGGATCGATCATCTGCTCGATATTGCCGTGGTCCGCCGTGATCAGCATCGCGCCGCCGGCCTTGGTGACGGCCTCGGTCAGGCGGCCCAGGCACGCGTCGATGGTCTCGGCTGCCGAGATCGCCGCCGGGATCATCCCGGTATGGCCGACCATGTCGCCATTGGCGAAATTGACGACGATCAGGTCGTAGGTCTTCGACGCGATCGCCGCGACCAGCTTGTCGGTCAGCTCCGGCGCCGACATCTCCGGCTGGAGATCATATGTGGCGACCTTGGGCGACGGCACCAGCACGCGGTCCTCGCCGGGGAAGACCTCCTCGCGGCCGCCGCTGAAGAAGAAGGTGACATGGGCGTATTTCTCGGTCTCGGCGATCCGCAGCTGCTTGCCGCCGGCCTTGGCCACGACCTCGCCGAGCGTGTCGCGGAGATCGTCGGCCGCGAAGATCGTGCCCATGAACGGCGCCAGCGCAGAGGAGTATTCGACCATGCCGAGCGCTGCGGCAAACTTGATCGGGTTCGGCCGCGGGAAGGAGGCGAAGCCGGGATCGACCAGCGCGGTGAGGATTTCCCGCGCGCGGTCGGCGCGGAAATTCGCCATCAGCACGCCGTCGCCATCCTTCATCCCTGCGTAATCGCCGATCACGGTCGCGGCGACGAACTCGTCACCCTTGTCGGCGGCATAGGAGGCGGCGATCGCGGCCGCCGGGGTCGGGGCATGCTGGCCCTCGGCTGCGACCATGGCGGCATAGGCGGCGCCGACCCGGTCCCAGCGGTTGTCACGGTCCATGGCGTAGTAACGACCGATCACGGTGGCGACCGCGACGCCGGAGAGCCCGGCGATACCCTTCTCGAAATCGGCCAGATACTCGGCGCCGCTGCGCGGGGGCGTATCACGGCCATCGGTGAAGGCATGGACTGCGACCTTGACCCCCGCCGCGGCGAGAATGCGCGCGAGCCCGAGGATATGATCCTGATGCGAGTGCACGCCGCCCGGCGACAGCAGCCCCATCAGATGCGCGGTGCCACCGCTCGCCTTCAGCGCCGCGATGAACTTCGTCAGCGCGGGATTCTTAGCCAGCGAGCCGTCGGCCAACGCCGCATCGACGCGCACCAGCTCCTGCATCACCACGCGGCCGGCGCCGAGATTCATGTGGCCGACCTCGGAATTGCCCATCTGCCCGGCCGGCAAGCCGACATCGAGCGCGCTCGCGTCCAGGGTGCCGAACGGCCGCTCCTTGATCAGCCGGCTCCAGTTCGGCATTTTCGCCATGCGAATGCCGCTCGACGCGCCCTCGGGGAGATAGCCCCAGCCGTCGAGAATACAGAGAACGACAGGGCGGGGCGCGGTGCTCTTGGTCATACGACAACAGGTCCTGATGGCGGTTTCGTCGCGTCAGACTAGCGGAAAGCCGCCATGAAGTGTAGGGGGACCGCCGCAGACGCGGCGGCGATAGCCGGTCGGGGTTTCCCCGGTCAGATCGGCGAAGCTCTTGGCGAAGGCGCTGAGCGAGGCGAAACCGACCGTCAGCGCGACGTCGGTGACGCGCCCGCCCTGCGCCAGCAGCCCCATCGCCGCGAACATCCGCGCCTGGTTCAGCCAGGCCTGCCAGGTCACGCCCGTCTCGCGTAGAAAGATCCGGCGGAACGTCCGCGCCGAAAGCCCGGCAATCCCGAGCGCTTCGGCCTGGGTCGCGGCCCCGGGGTCGGCGACGGCGTAATCCATCGCCCGCGCAATCGACGGATGCGCCGCGCGTGGCAGGCTGAACGGCAGCTCCTGCCCGAGCCATTCGCCGCACAGCAGGGCCAGGGTGGTGAAATAGCTCTGCGCCAGCGGATCGCCGGCGCGGGCCTCGCGCGGCCCGCGCCGGGCCTGCAGCACCAAC
>CAIUCF010000624.1 GCA_903897565.1 uncultured Rhodospirillales bacterium
CGCCGGATCCGGAAATCATGAACGAGCACGACCTCGCGCCGCGCTCGGCCGAGGAGGAGGAGGCGCTCGCGCGCTTCAGCGATCCGCACACGATCTCCAAGATCCGCGACCGCGTCCAGGCCGGGGCCAATGAAGGCTTCGAAATGGTCGAGCAAATGGGTGCGGCACCTGGCGCCAAATGGGGCGATCTGATCACCGGCATCTACACGGCGTCGGGCGATCTCGCGCTGTGCAGCGCCGGCGGCGTGCTGATCTTCTCGGCGCTGGTCCATCATCCGATCAAGTTCATCATCAAGAACTGGATCAACGACCCGACGGTCGGCGTGCGCGACGGCGACGGCTTCATCCACAATGATTCGCGCTACGGCAATATCCACAACACCGACCAGAGCATGATTGTGCCGGTGTTCTGGGAGGGCAAGCTGGTATGCTGGGTCGCCTCGACCGTCCATGAGGGCGAGAACGGCGCGATCGAGCCGGGCGGCATGCCGTCGATGGCGGAAAGCTCGTTCGACGAAGGTCTCAAGATGTCGCCGTTCCGCGTCGTCGAGAACTACGAGATCAAGAAGGACATCCTGACCTTCCTGCAGAATTCGGTGCGCGAGCCGAAGCTGCAGTACGAAGACATGAAGGTGAAGCTGTTCGCCTGCCTGCGCATCAAGCAGCGGATCGAGGAGATCCTGGTCTCCGACGGCCCGATGGCGCTGACCGCGTCGTTGCGTGGCACGCTCGAGAATGTCCGCAAGGAGGTCAAGCGTCGCCTGACGGAATGGCCCGACATGACGGTCCGGACCTATATGATCCAGGATTCGACCCTGCGCGAAAACTGCCTGATCAAGATCAACCTCAAGGTCACCAAGACCGGCGACCGGCTGATCTTCGACTTCCGCGGCTCCAGCCCGGAATTCACCAACCGCGCCAACAATACCGTGCTGGCCGGCACCAAGGGCATGATCTCGCAGCTGTTCCTGTGTTTCATCTGGCCGGACCTGCCGCGCAACCAGGCCTGCTTCGCGCCGATGGAAGTGATCACCGATCCGTGCTCGACGGTGGCCGCGTCCTATGCCGCGCCGAACTCGCAGAGCCTGATGTCGATCTTCACGGTGTTCTCGGCGGCGCAGCACGCGCTGGGCAAGTTCCTCTATAGCTCGCCGGAGAAATACACCAAGGTCATCGCGCCCTGGTTCAACATGATCAACACCTTCATCTGGGGTGGCTTGAGCCAGCACGGCGAGACGCTCGGCAATCTCTGCGCCGATCTCAACGGCATGGGCGGCGGCGCGCGTTCGGACTCCGACGGCCAGCACGCCTTGTCGCCGATCTTCGCGACCATGTCGGATATCGGCGAGCAGGAATTGAACGAGGAAGAGGTCCCGTTCCTGCAGCTGGTCTCGAAGAAGCTGACCCGCGACACCCAGGCTCCCGGCAAGTATCGCGGCGGCATGGGCTATCAGATGATGGTCGCGACCAAGGATTCCGACCAGTGGGGCTTTATGACCACGACGGTCGGCGCCAAGGTGCCGCCGATCCAGGGGCTGTTCGGCGGCTACGCCTGCGGCACCTATCCGCTGTCGAAGATCCGCAACGTCGACGTCTACAACGTCATGCGCGACAATCCCGAGCAGTTCCGCCATTCGATCGAAGAGCTCATGAACAACCAGCCCTTCCCGGGTGCGAAGTACACGACCCATCACATGGGCATGGGCTTCGAGCTGTCGAAGCGCGGCGAGCTCTACATGATCTCGCAGGGCTCGGGCGCCGGCTACGGCGATCTGCTTGAGCGCGATCCGGCGCTGGTGATCTCGGATATCGAGGAAGACCTGATCTCCAAGCCGGTCGCGCGCCGGCTCTACAAGGTCGCCTTCGACGAGAAGACCCTGGCGATCGACGTCGAGGGCACCAAGGCGCTGCGCCAGGCCGAGCGCGACGACCGCAAGAAGCGCGGCAAGCCGTTCAAGGAGTTCGTCAAGACCTGGTCGAAGCCGTTGCCGCCTGCCAACCTGCCGTTCTACGGCTGCTGGGGCGACGATATTTCGGTGCTGTATGCAGGCGGCCCGCATGATCGCCGCGACGCCAGCAACCCGAAGCCGATCTTCATGCGCCATCCCAAGGATGTGAAGATCGAGCAGCTCGAAGCCAAGCTGCTGTCGTTGACGGGCAAGACCTACTAGTCGGATACCTCCGTCGGAACGAAGGCCGGGCGGCGACGCCCGGCCTTCGCCATATCCGCCGGGCGGCGGAGGCGATGTAAGCCTTCAGTACACTGTTCTAGAGATCCGCGCTTCGGTTGTAATCTTCGCGTACGGGGAGGCCGGCTCGGGGTGGTTC
>CAIUCF010000625.1 GCA_903897565.1 uncultured Rhodospirillales bacterium
CAAGGCGCTGGATGAGCGCTTTCCCGGTGCCGCGGCGCTGCTCAATCGCAGCGGGATCGCCGTCGCGATCGACGGCGTCATCTATAATCAGCCGCTGGCCGAAAAGCTGGGCGCGGACAGCGAGGTCTGCTTCATTCCGGCGCTTCGCGGCGGTTGAGGGCCGACGAAAAGGCCGCCTCGTGCCCGGTATCAATGCCGCTCGGCACGAGGACCGATTGCTCGAGCTCTAGGAGGCGATATACGCGCGGAGTGAGGCCACTTCAAACTCGGCCTCCTCCAGTCGCGCCTTCACGAGATCGCCGATGCTCACCATCCCGACAGGAGCGCTATTTTCGAAAACCGGCAGGTGGCGGCAACGATGATTGGTCATGAGCAGCATCGCATCCAGGATCGTGCTTTCCGGAGTGCAGGAGGCGATGAGTCTTGTCATCAGGTCCGACGCCGTCCGTGTCTTGATATCATCGCCGAGCTCGCCGACGAAGCGCATGATGTCGCGTTCCGAGAGGATGCCGACCACGCCGCCATGGTCGTCGACCACCGGCGCCGCGCCAATCCGTTTTGAGGTAAGGAATTGCGCTGCTTGCGGAATCGCCTGATCGCCGCTCAGCACAATTAATCCCCACCCCTTGCCGTCGAGAATATGCCGGATAGTTGTCATGATGGTTTCTCCGCGCTTTGCTCCAGTTACCACCTGATCAGCAGCAATATTATGCGCCCTTTTTTCTGCCGATCCAGCGCATCGCCGCACGACCCGATGGTCGAGCCATGCGGAATGCACTGCGGTGGAATCCTGGGATTCCTCGTCATCGATAGCCGCACACGATGCCGGCGTGCTCGCCCGTACAGAATGCTTACCGAGCCAAATAACTAAGGTTCACCAAGTCGTTGCGCCGACAGTCATGCGGATGAGCGCGATCGCGGGCGCAGGATAGGCGCCGAACGCGAGCAGCAGCAGCAGGAGCCCCGCGATGACCGCATTGCCGAACCATAGGGGCGCGGCGACGGCGGACTCGGCCGGCACGGGCATCGCCATCGCAACCAGCACGCGGAGGTAATAATAGAGACCGATCACGCTGCCGGCGACGAGGGCCGCGACCGGCCAGAACAATCCGGCGCCGACGCCTGAGGTGATGAGATAGAATTTGCCGATGAAGCCCAATGTCGGGGGCAGTCCGGCGAGCGAGAGCATCATCAGCGCGAAGCTGGCTGCCAGGAACGGGCGGGTGCGGAACAGGCCGCGATAATCCCGGAGGCGGTCGGCGTCACGGCCGGACTCCGGCGTGCTGAGTTGGGCGACGATGCCGAAGGCGCCGAGGCTGGTCACGGCATAAGCGGCGAGATAGAAGGCGGCCGCCTCGATGCCGAGGGCGCCACCGGCAAGCAAGGCGACCAGCAGATAGCCGAGATGGGCGATCGAGGAATAGGCGAGCAGGCGCTTGACGTTGTCCTGCAGCAGCGCCAACAGATTGCCGCCGAGCATGGAGAGGATCGCGATCGCGGCGAGCCCCGCGCGCAGCGCGGCGTCCGCCTGGCCTTCGGCCAGGATAAAATAGCGCAGGAGCACCGCGAACACGGCGATCTTCGAGACCACGGCGACGAAGGCCGTGACCGGCGCCGGCGCCGCTTCGTAGATGTCGGGCGTCCACATATGGAACGGCACCAGCGAGAGCTTGAAGCCGACACCGGTGAGGATCATGGCGACCCCGACCGCACGGTAGAGATCATGCGGAGAACCCGCATGGGACAGCACGCCGATCCGGGCGAAGGACAGCGTGCCGAGATCGGCATAGATCAGCGCCATCCCGAACAGCAGGAAGGCGGAGGAGGCGCCGCCGAGGACGAGATATTTGATCCCGGCCTCGGCCGCGCGCTCGCGTGGGCTCGCATAGGCGATCAGACCAATCAGCGAAATGCTGAGCGTCTCGAGACCGAGGAAGAATGCGGCGAAGTGGACACTCGCCGGCAGAACCGCGGCGCCGAGCGTCGCTGTGAGCAGCAGCAGGTAATATTCCTCGCGCGGCGCCTGTGTCGCGCCGTCCAGATAGGCGTATGACAGGATGGCGACCACCAATGCCGAGCCGAATACCAGCCCGGCATAGTAGGTTACGCTGCCGTCGATGATAAACAGCGGCGTCACCGCGGTGGGCGAGGCGGGCGCCGCGAGCGGCAGAGCGATACAGCACAGCAGCAGGCCGACGATAGTCGACAGCGCGATGAGGTGATGGCTGCGGCGCACCGCGATCAGCAGCATCACTGCGATCGTCACCGCGCCGAGCAGGGTGAACGGCATGAATGCCGTGAAAGCCGCCGCCGTCACCGTGCCGCCTCCGCAAACTGTGTGGACGCGCTCGCGAACGCCGCGCCGTAACCCTTCAGCACACCCAGCCCCGGCGACACCTGGTCGAACACCGGTTGCGGGTAGAGGCCGAGCCCGATGATCGCCAGCATCAGCAGGCCCATCACCGCGAGATGCCGCGCGGTGAGATCAATCGGCTCGGGCGTGCCTGGATGAGGTGAGGCCTGGCCGTGGAAGGCCCGCTGTACCAGCAGCAGCGAATAGGCCGCCCCCGCGACCAGACCGATGGCTGCGATCACGGTGAACGGCACGCTGGCGTGGTAACTGCCCAACAGGATCAGGAACTCGCCGATAAAATTGCCGAGACCGGGCAACCCGAGCGAGGCGACCGCGAAGATCATGCCGAACGCCGACAGCCTAGGCATCGGACCCCACAGCCCGCCCATGAGCCGCATGTCGCGGGTGTGGATACGCTCCTGCAAGGCGCCGACCAGGATGAACAGCGCGCCGGTGCTGACTCCGTGCGCGAGCATTTGTAGGACCACGCCCTGTAGGGCGAGGGCGTTCCAGGCAAACACGCCAAGCAGCACGAAGCCCATATGGCTGATGCTGCTATAGGCGACCAGCCGCTTCATGTCGTTCTGGCCGAAAGCGAGCAGCGCGCCATAGAGAATACCGATCACCCCGAGCGCCATCGCCACCGGCGCGAAGGCATGGGCGGCATCGGGGAACAACGGTACCACGAAGCGCAGCAGTCCGTAGGCGCCGGTCTTCAGGAGGACGCCCGCGAGCAGCACCGAGCCCGCGGTCGGCGCCTCGGTATGGGCGTCGGGCAGCCAGGTGTGGAACGGCACCACCGGCAGCTTGACTGCGAAGGCGACGAAGAAGCCGAGCATCAGCCAGAACGCGATGCTGGGGCTCATCTTGGTGCCGAGCAGCGCCAGGTAGTCGAAGGTGAACTGGCCGGTTGCCTGCTGGTGAATGAAGACGAGCACCAGCATCGCGACCAGCATCAGGAGACTGCTGCCTTGGGTGAAGATGACGAATTTGATCGCGGCGTAGAATCGGTGCTCGTGGCCCCACAATGCGATCAGGAAATACATCGGCACCAACATCAGTTCCCAGAAGAAGAAGAACAGGAACAGGTCGAGGGCCAGGAACACGCCGATCACGCCGGTGGTGGCCCAGAGCAGGTTGGCGTGGAACAGACCCACCCGGTCGGTGATCTCGGTCCAGGAAATCACCACCGAGATCAGACTGAGCACGATCGTGAGCAGGATAAGGACCAGGCTGAGCCCATCGAGGTTGAGTTCGAAGGAGATGCCGAGCTGGGGGATCCAAGGCAGGTCGAGACTCGCGATCCAGGCGGTCCGGCCGGAAGCCACGGCGGGGCCGATCAATGTCAGGGCGATGAGAAGGTCGATTGCGAGCACGAGGAGCGCCGTCCAGCGCGGCCAATCGGGATGCCGCGCGCCGACGAGCCAGGTGAGGACGCCGCCGACCGCCGGAATCAGGAGTAGCCAGAGTAAGCTCATCGCAGCACCACGAATGCGATCAGGGAGATCGAGCCGACGGCGAGGCCGGCCGTGTAGAAGCGGACGCGTCCCGTCTGTGTCAGCCGCACCTGCTGATGCACGGCCCGTGTCATCCAGGCGATGCCATCGTAGATGCTGTCGATAACGTCATCACGACCGACCCGTGCCGCCCACAGCACGGGGCGAACCAGCAGGCGATCATAGAGCCAGTCGAAGCCGGCGGCGGCGTGCCAGAAGCGCCACAGTGCCGTCTCGGCCGGCGCTTTGCTCGGGCGCCAGTAGAAGATGGCCGCCAGTCCGATGCCGAGAAGCCCGGCGAGGCTTGCCAGTAGCAGCGGCGTGACGTCGCTGACCTCCCGGGTTGCGGGCAGCACCGGGGCGAGCAGATTCGAGAGCAAGGTGACATGGCCGAGGGCAGGCGGCAGCTCGATCAGGCCGCCCACGACCGAGAGGATCGACAGCACGGTGAGTGGCAGAATGACGCGCCAGCCATAGCTTCCGCTGATTTTCGTATGCGCCGGGCCGAAAAAGGCGATGAACACGGCGCGAAAGATGTAGAGCCCGGTAATGAAAGCCCCGAACACGCCGGCC
>CAIUCF010000626.1 GCA_903897565.1 uncultured Rhodospirillales bacterium
GTCGGCGCCGCGGTCAGGAGTTCGAGATCGGGCAGGGCGCAAGGGTCCTCGGGCTCGAGATCGAGCGTCTGCTGGCGGGCCTGTTCGGTCTTCTTGCTCTGCGGCGCGCCGGTCTTGGGCATCACCACCTCGCGCGGGATGCTGCGCCGGGCCGCCGCTGCCTCGGCGCCGAGCGGCGGCAGCGGGCCGCCCGTCGGGATGTCGTCAGGCTCGGCGCCAGAGCCGAAAGAGGGTTCCTGCCGGGCGCCGCGCACCTTGATCGCGGGCTCGCGGGGCGCGCGATGGATCGAGAAATCCGGCGCCGCGCGACTGCTCGCCTCGAATTGCCGGCGGCCCCAGGCCCAGGTGAAGAGCCCGACCTTCTTGCCGGTTTCGGCGACCGTCTCGGCGACGGCCTTGGTCCCGACCTTCGAGACCTTGGTAACCCTGCCGGCGCCCGCACGGACGCCGCGCCACTCACCGCGGCTGAGGCCGACCGAGAGATAGATGAAGAGACCGGAGAGCGCCGCCGCGGCCATCGCGGCCAGCGGTGCGATCGCCCCGACCGCGCCCAGTGACGCGGCCACGGCATGCGGGTTGTCGGCGCCGAACAGAATCTCGCCGATGGCGCCGCCGAGCCCGGTATGGAGGCCAAAGCGGCCCTGGGCCGGCACGATGCCGAGCGCCGCGGCGCCGGTCATCAGCGCCAGCGGCAGCGCGATGAGGCGCAGCCACAGCTGCTTGATCGGCTGGTTGATCAGCAGCTTCAGCGACCAGATCCCGAGAATGATCGGCAGCATGTAGGCGCAGATGCCGAAATACTGCATCAGCAGGTCGGCGATATTGGCGCCGAGCGGACCGCCGAGATTGGCCGGCGCGCGGTCGACCGCGACGTTCAGCGACGGATCGCCGGCGTTGTAGGTCACCAGCATCAGCGCGACCAGGACGCTGGCGATGAAGCCGGCGAGGCCCATCAACTCGTTGAACCGCCGGCGCAGGAAATTCCAGATTTCCCAGTTGCCGCCGCCGCGTCCCGCGGTGTCCGTCACATTCGCCATGACACTCCTCACAAGACCGCCGAGATTCGCCGCGCCGCTTCGTCGATCACGGCGTCGTCATGGACCAGCGCCAGCCGGATATAGGCCGCGCCCGGATTGCTGCCATCGGCTTCGTCGAGGGCGAGGTAGCGGCCCGGCACGCTGCGCACCGCCGCCTCGCGCCACAATGTCGCCGCCGCCTTCTCGCCGTCGCCGACGTCGAGCCAGAGAAAGAACCCGCCCTGCGGCCGATAGAAGCCGAACCGCCCCGCCAGCACGCGTTCCGCGGTATCGATCTTGGAACGGTAGCGGGCCCGGCTTTGTTCCACGTGATCCTCGTCGCCGAGCAGCGCTGCCGCCGCCGCCTGGACCGGCAGGGGTACCTGGGGTCCGCCATAGCTGCGGAAACTCAGGAACGCCGCGATCAGGTGCGGATCGCCGGCGACGAAGCCGGCGCGCAGGCCCGCGGCGTTCGACCGCTTCGACAGGGAATGGAACACCAGCACGCGATCGAGGCTGCCGCCGGCCGCTGCCACGCCGAGCGCTCCCGGCGGCGGCGCCGTGTCCCAGATCTCGGAATAGCACTCGTCGACAATCAGGACGAAGTCATGTCGCCGCGCCAGCGCCATCGCCGCCGTCAGCTGCGCTGCATCGGCGATCGCGCCTTGCGGATTGGCGGGATTGCACAAAAAGGCGAGCACAGTCCGTCGCAGGATATCGGCCGGCAGGCTTGCGAAATCGGGCAGAAAACCCGTCTCCTTGGTGGCCGGGACCGCGACCACCTCCGCCCCGCTCATGATCGCGGCGCCGCGATAGATTTGATAGAACGGACTCGGGATCAGCACCACCGGGCGTTCGCCGCGCTTATTCTGCGGCACGATCATCTCGGTGACGAGATAGAGCCCTTCCTTGGTGCCGGACAACGGCAGGACATGATGCTCGGGGTCGAGCACACCGCGGGCGATGCCGAAGCGGCGATTGAGCCAAGCGACAGCGGCTGCCCGGAATTCCGGCGTCCCCTTGATCGGCGGATAGCGGTTCCAGAGCTCGGCGTGGCGGGCCAGGGTCTCCGCCAGCAGCGCCGGCGGCTGCTGTTGCGGCTCGCCGACCGAGAGCGCGATATGACCGAGATCCGGCGGCGGCGACAGCGGCGACAGCAGCTGGTTGAGCCGGACGAACGCATTGTCGCCCAGTGCCTTCAACCGCTCGTTCAGCACACTACCTGTATCGGCCATCAAGAGTCACATCCGCGCGTCAGAATCTGTTACCAGAGTCAGTTTGTTACGGCTCGTTGTTGAGATCAAGATATAGCCCAGCCGGTGCCGCAGCGCACACGAAAAAAGGCCGGACCCGAAGGTCCGGCCTTTCCCGGGAACACCGGCCCCCTATCGGGAGCCGGTGCCGTTTCAGCGCAGGATCAGTGAACGCTCTCGCCATGCAGCGCGAGATCGAGGCCGTCGCGCTCGATATCCTCGTCGACCCGGAGGCCGATGATGAGATCGATGACCTTGAGGATGATGAACGACCCGACACCGGACACGACCAGGGTGAAGACGATGCCTTCGGCCTGGATCAGCATCTGGCCCGGATTGCCTTCGAGCAAGCCGTGCGTGCCGGAGCCGTTGGCGCCGATCGCCGCGCGGGCGAAGACGCCGGTCAACAGCGCGCCGAGCATGCCGCCGACGGCATGGACGCCGAAGGCGTCGAGGCTGTCGTCATAGCCGAAGAAGTTCTTCACCGTGGTGGCCGAGAAGTAGCACAGCACGCCTGGAACCGCGCCGATCCAGAGCGCGTCGCCCGGGCCGACATAGCCCGAAGCCGGGGTGATGGCGACGAGGCCGGTGACGGCGCCGGAGATGATGCCCAGGACCGAGGGCTTGCCCTTGACCAGCCACTCCGTGAACATCCAGGCGAGCGCGGCGGTGCCGGTCGCGATCTGGGTGACCAGCATGGCCATGCCGGCATTGGCGTTGGCGGCAACGGCCGAACCTGCATTGAACCCGAACCAGCCCACCCAGAGCAGCGAGGCGCCGATCATGCTGAAGACGAGGTTGTGCGGCGGGAGCGCTTCAGTGCCGTAGCCCTTGCGCTTGCCGAGGACGAGCGCGGCCACGAGGCCGGCGATGCCCGAGTTGACATGGACGACGGTGCCGCCGGCGAAGTCGAGCATGCCCGCCTTGGCGAAGTAACCGGTGCCGTCCCACATGACATGGGCGACGACGGCGTAAACGGTGATGCTCCAGATGCCGATGAACCACAGCAGCGCCGAGAACTTCATGCGGTCAACCAGCGAGCCGCAGATCAGCGCCGGGGTGATGATGGCGAAGGTCAGCTGGTAGGTCGAGTAGACCGACTCGGGGATCGTGCCGGCGAGCGGATTGATCGAGTTCAGCGTCAAGCCGTTCATCATGAAGCGGGACAAACCACCGATCCAGGGCGTCGGGCCGTCGGTGAAGGCCAAGCTGTATTCGACGACGATCCAGAGCACCGTCACCAGACAGGTAATGGCGAAGCTCTGCATGACGGTGGCGAGCACGTTGAACTTGCGGACCATGCCGCCGTAGTAGAGCGCGAGGCCGGGCACGGTCATCATCAGGACCAATGCCGTGGCGGCCAGCATCCAGGCGGTATCGCCCGAGTTGAAAGCCGGTGCAGCGGGGGCTGCGGCAGCAGCGGCAGGGGCCGCAGCCGCGGCTGCGGGCGCAGCAGCGGGAGCGGCGGCCGGAGCCGATTGTGCGAATGCCACGGCCGAGGTCATGACCAACCCCGAAACCGCCGCGAGGGCGACCTGGGCAGCTTCCCACCCGGTCTTTCCGTATTCTCTCATCAACATGTTCCCTGCGTGCTCCTTGCTCATCTGCGGCTTTGCCGCGTCTATTCGATCGGGGCTGGCGATTTTCGGCACTGCTGCCGGACCTCGCGATGACCCCTGTCAGATATCAAAGGATGTGTAGGCTTTCGGACCGGCCTCAGAGGGCGCTGTCGCCGGTCTCACCCGTGCGGATGCGGACCGCCTGGGCGACGTCGAGGACGAAGATCTTGCCATCGCCGATGCGACCGGTATTGGCGGTCTTCTGGATGGTTTCGACCACGCGCTCCACCAGATCGGCGGCAACGGCGAGTTCGATCTTCAGCTTCGGCAGGAAGCTGACCGTGTATTCGGCGCCGCGGTAGATTTCGGTCTGGCCCTTCTGCCGGCCGAAACCCTTCACTTCGCTGACCGTCAGACCCTGGATCCCGAGGGCCGTGAGCGCCTCCCGGACGTCGTCAAGCTTGAACGGCTTGATAATCGCGATTACGTACTTCATGAAACTTCTCCTTCGTATTTCTCAGGCAGGATACCGTTCACCCGACCGCTGGCAGCCCTATTCGCGATGCCGAAGACCCAACTCCCGGTATGCCGGAGCCATGCCTGGCGACATCGACCCGTGGTCCTCATCGTGGCGACTAGTCTGGTCACCGCGATCCGGACCTCCGGCAAGGACACTCAAGAATCGTACCAACCGTCGGAATGTGCGGCTAATGCGGCATATTATCGAGTTTTCGTGCGGGTTTGGCGCGCGTGCCCCTCCCGTCGCCGCGAGTCTGCATAAAAATTCGACACAACCCGGACGGTCGTCGAAATTGCGGAATCCGGGCAGCTTCCCGATGCCTGCGGCGAATGGCCGGACTGGACAAACGTCGGGGTGGCGGACTACCTGTGCTCGGACACCGATTTCTCGGACATCACCATGATACGCGCGTCTGCCGCTTCGAGCCCTGCCGATCTTCCCCGCGCCTGCGATATTCTCGTGATCGGCGGCGGCCTCGCGGGATCATCCTTCGCGATCGCCTGCGCCTCGGCTGGGATCGAGGTCGTGCTGGTCGACCGTTTGGCGCCCGTCACCCGGGCCGCCGAGCCCTTCGATGGCCGGACCTACGCCATCGCCTATGGCAGCAAACGCATCCTAGACGGCATCGGGTTGTGGGAACACGCCGCGCCCGAGGCGCAGCCGATCCTGGAGATTCGCGTCGCCGACAACAACGCGCCGCTGTTCCTGCATTACGATCATCGCGAGGTCGGCGAGGATCCGCTCGGCTGGATCGTCGAGAGCCGCTGGCTGCGCCAGGCCGCCTATGACCGCATCCAACAGCTGCCGAGCCTGACCCAGATCGCGCCGGCGACCGCGTCCTCGATCATCCGCCAGACCGATGGCGTCACCGCGACCTTGTCGACCGGACAGGTCATCAAGGCGCGGCTGCTGGTCAGCGCCGAAGGCCGCGGCTCGACGATCCGTCAGGATGCCGGGATCCGAGCGCTCAAGCATGATTACGGCCAGGACGGCATCGTCTGCACCGTCGCCCATGAACAGCCGCATCGGGGCGTCGCGGTCGAGCATTTCATGCCCTCGGGCCCGTTCGCGATCCTGCCGATGACCGGCAATCGTTCCTCGATCGTCTGGACCGAGCGCACTGCGCTGTCGGCGCGGATGATGGCGTTGCCGCGGGCCGAGTTCGACGTCGAGGTGGCGCGTCGCTTCGGCGACTTCCTCGGCAAGACCGAAACCGTGGGGCCGATCCACCGCTATCCGCTGTCGATCGAATTGCCGGAGAGGATCACCGACCGCCGGCTCGCCCTGCTCGGCGACGCCGCTCATGGCGTCCACCCGATCGCCGGCCAGGGTCTCAATCTCGGCATCCGCGACGTCGCGGTACTCGCCGAACTCGTGGTCGATGCCCGCCGCCTCGGCCTCGATCCCGGCAGCCCGGATGTGCTCGCCCGCTACCAGCGCGTCCGTCGCTTCGACATCCTCGCGCTCAGCGCCGTCACCGACGGCATGAACCGGCTGTTCTCGAATGACATCGCCCCGATCCGGACGATCCGCGACATTGGGCTCGCGGTCGTCAATTCGGCGCCGCTGACCCCGGTGCGCAAGTTGCTGATGCGCCACGCCATGGGCGTGCTGGGCAAACAGCCTCGGCTGACGCGGGGGTTGGGGCTTTAGCTGGTCACCGCACCCGACCCGCCGCCGCCAGGCTCGCCAGATACTTCTCCCAGCGCGTGTCGTGGTCGCGGCCGAGTTCGTAGAGATAGGTCCAGCTGTAGAGTCCGGTATCGTGGCCGTCGCTGAAGCAGAGGCGGACGGCGTAGTTGCCGACCGGCTCGACCGCGGCGATCGTGACGTTGCGCACCCCGGTCACCAGCTTGCGCTGGCCCGGGCCATGGCCCTGGACTTCCGCGGAAGGGCTTTCGATACGCAGGTATTCCGCGCTCATCGTGAACGCGGCGCCATCCTCGAAGTCGATCTCGAGCGCGGCCCCGGCATTCCTGACCCGGATCTCCTGCGGCCAGACGGTGGCGGGCGCGTCAGCGGCTTTGTCCCAATTCGGCATATCAGCCCGCGCCCGGCACGGGCGTATCGAGCGGCCGCGCCTCGTCTACCAGCATGATCGGGATACCGTCGCGGATCGGATAGGCCAGATTCGCTTCGTCACTGATTAATTCTTGTGCAGCGGCGTCATAACGCAACTGTGCCTTGGTCAGCGGACAAACCAGCATTTCGAGCAGCTTGGGATCGACGGAACGGTTGATTTCGGCCATGGGCAGGGTCCACTCGGTAACCCCCTCCCCCGCGATGGGGGAGGGCAGGGGTGGGGGTGATCGCGCCGCAAGATCGCCGCGGCAGACACATTACCTCCATCTAGATCTTCCTCCATCGAGGGGGAAGACTTTGTTCTTCAGTGGCGGGCGCCGGTATCGTCCTGGCTGCCGTGGATGACCGCCATCTCCACCAGGCCGGTTAGGATCGTCACCCGCTCGGCCAGGGTCGGGGCTTCCAGCAGCGCCTGCTTCTCCGCCGGCGGGAAAGGGCAGATCATCGCCAGCGAATTCACGAGGCGTTCGTCCGGTGCCTGTTCGATCGAGCTCCAATCGGCCGAGAGGCCATTGGCCTTGAAGAAGCTCTTCAGCCCCGCGGTCAGCCGGGTGCGGTCGATGCCGGCCGCGTTCTCTTCGTCGACATCGCCGCGGAACCGCGACCAGTCGGGTACGATGCGGCGATAGCCTCGGGTCGTCGGCAGCTCTTCGCCGATCGTGAACCGGCACACCCCGGAGAGCGCGATCAGGTAGCGATTGCCCTCTTCGGCAAAGGAGACGATGCGGCCGACACAGCCGACCTTGAACAGCGGCGGCGCCAATTCGGTGCCGTTGGCCTGTTCGGGCTGGATCATGCCGATCAGCCGGTCGCTGGCCAGCGCGTCGTCGACCATGTTGAGGTAGCGGGGTTCGAAGACGTTGAGCGGCAGGCGGCTGCGCGGCAGCAGCAGCACCCCGCTCAACGGAAACAGCGGCAGCGTCGACGGCAGACGCTCCGGCCTGGTTTCGAACCCGGGGCTGGTCATGTGGCTGCCATGCTCATGAGAACAGAATCGACGACAGGCGCTTGCGCGCCGAAACGGTCAGCGGATCCGTCATCCCGATCGCCTCGAACAGCTTGACGAGCTGCTTGCGCGCGGCCCCGTCGTTCCAGGCGCGATCCATCTTGACGGCTTTGAGCAGCTGATCCACCGCACCGTCGCGATCACCGCTGGCGAACAGGGCATTGGCGTAGCCGATCCGCGCCTCGTGGTCGTTTTCGTCCCTGGCCAGGCGTTCCTGGTATTCGGAGAAGGCGCCGGAGGCCTTTTCGGCCTGCTCGGCGAGCTCGATCGCCGAGCGCAGCGATACGACTTCGGCGTTCTTGGCCTCGGCGGTCGGGATCTGGTCGGCGATCGCCTTGGCGCCTTCGATATCATTGCCGGCGAGCGCGCAACGCGCGAGGCCGATGAAGGCTGCCAGGTTTTCCGGGTCGTGCTGAATGATCTGCTGGTAGATGTCCTGCGCGGCCTCGAGATCGCCTTCGGCCAGTGCCGTCTTGGCGGCCTCGAGCGCTTCTTCGAGCGGCGAGCCACCGCCCTTCTTCAGGGCGACGAGGCGCTGGACGAAGCTCTTGATCTGGCTTTCCGGCACCGCGCCCTGGAAGCCGTCGACCGGGCGGCCATCGACGAAGGCATAGACCATCGGGATCGACTGGATGCGCATCTGCTGCGCCAGTTCGGGGTTCTTGTCGATGTCGAGCTTGACCATGCGGACCGCGCCGTTGGTCCCCTTGACCGCGCGCTCGAGCATCGGCCCCAAGGTCTTGCACGGGCCGCACCAGGGCGCCCAGAAATCGACGATGATGGGGGTGGTCTTCGACGCCTCGATGACATCCGCCATGAAGGTTGCCGAGGAGGTGTCCTTGATGCTGGCCGGGCCAGCGCCGCCGATGAGCTGTTCCACTGCGATATCCCTAGTGTCTCTGGATGACGATGTTGAGCGAGAACATGGTCGTTCGCCTGCGTCGAGGCAAGTCGGAACGTCGGCGACAACTTATCCGCGGTGGCGGTTTTGCCAAATCTCCGCCGCGCGCGCCGCGGCATCGTCAATTCCCCTGACCCCGCCGATCGCCAGCAGGGCCGCAGCAATACTCCCGACCACGGTGGCGGCGGCGCCGGCATCCGCGATCTCGCCCCGCCAGATCGCGGCGAGATCGCCGACGCCGAGCCGCTTGGTCTCGTCGAGACGAACGCCCGGATCGACGGCCGTCAACGCGATCTCCGAGCGCCCGGCAGCACGATCCCAGAGATGCGCGGTCAACGGTTTCAGCGGGTTACGCTCGGCCTCGCCGCCCGAGCCCTTGATCACCAGCAGCCGGCCGCGGTCGAGCGCGGCGGCCACACCGAGATGTAGATCGATATAGGGCGGATGGAAGACCCCATCGATCGATGCCGGCGCATTCAGCGGATTGAGCAGCCGGCCCGCCGTGTTGACGGGCGAGCGCAGGCCAAGGACGCGGCGCAGATTGAGCAGATCATCCGCGGTCGGCGAGATCGCCGCCAGCGGCAGATAGGCGAAGCGATCGCGGGCGATCTGGGCCCGCGCCGCCGCCAGATCCTCGGCGATCGGGAGTCCGAGGGCGGCAAGCGCGTCGGCCACCGCGATCCCTTTCGAGAACTCGTTGGAGCCATGCATCACCACCGCGACGCCGCTGCGCGCCAAGGCCAGCGCCGCCAACAGGAACCAGGGCGCGCCGCGCGTCTTGCCCGATCCGTAGGAGGGCCAGTCGAGATCGACGGCGACAGGCGGCGCGGCCTCAATCCCGCTGTGCGTACGGATGGCCTCGACCACCCCCGTCATCTCGGCCACGCCTTCGCCGCGGTAGCGCAGCAGCATCAGCAGCGCGCCGATCTGGTGCGGGTCGGCAGCGCCGGCGAGCATGATCGCGAAGGCGTCGCGCGTCTCCTCCCGGGTCAGCGCCCGACCGCGACCCGGGCCGCGGCCCAGGGTCTGGACGTAACCCGTCATGCGATCGATGGCGGCAATGGCGAGGTCGGGCAGAGTGGGCGTGTCCAAGGCGGATGAATTCCCAATGAGGATGATCAGGCCCCGCGATTATATCGCGTTCAGGTCCGCGTTGTCTTGGCCGGGCTCAGGCTGCGCACGATCACCAGGATCAGGGCGGTGGCCAGGCCGGGGACCAGCGCGATCCAGGAGCCATGGGCGGCAAAGCCGCTGGTCGCGGCCCAGCCGACCGAGGACAGCGCTTCGGCGAAGGTCGCGATCCGCGACGAGGTCTGGCGGCGGCGGAAATAACTGCGCCGCGCCTGCGCCCGAAACCACAGCTGGACCGCCGTTGATGTACCGGCGGCGATGGCGACGAACAGGGCGCCGATTCCGGCCGCGAACGGCGCGCTCCAGGCGAGAACCACCAGGAAGGGTGCGAGAACGACGAGGATCACGCCGAGCACCGCCTCGATCTTGGCGCGAAGCACTCTGGACGGCAGGATCGGCGCCGTGGCGATCAGGTCGGGCGCGTCCTCGCCCGATACCGCGAGCCAGGCGAGACCACCTGCCAGCTGCCCCGCGGCCATGACCAGGACCGGAACCAGCAGCACGGCAGCGCCGGCGCTGCTGGCGCCGCTGCCGAAGCTGCGCCACAGAAACAGCGCCGGCGGCGCCAGATAGAGCAGCTGCATCAGGCTTTGCGACAAAAGCCACGGATCGCGGGCCAGCAGCACCCATTCCTTGCGCCGAAGCACCCGGGCGGGGGTAGCGGCCTCGAAGCGATCGGCGCGCTGCCGGCGCGTCGACGGTGTCGTATTCTGGGCGACCGCCATCGTCGCGTATTCGGCGAAGCGCCGGGCAAAGACCAGGATCGCGAGCCCGAATGCCAGCAGCCCGCCGCCGACGACGATAGCAAGCGCCGGCGCTTCGCCGAGCAGGGCCCGGGCCGGAATCCAGATCGCGCTGTGCAGCCCGGGGGCCGCCGCGATCAGGGCGGGTGATTCCAGGAATGCCGTTCTGGATAGGTTGCCGTAGGACAGGATCGCCGCGACCTGCAGGAGGATCACGAAGGCGGCGCCGATGACCGCCGCGACGATCTGCGACGCCAGCCGCGTATGCCGCGGCCCCAACGTGGCGAACAGCACCATCGTCAGCAACAAGGCGATCGCCACCGCCAGCAGCGCGAAACCGACCACGACCGCATAGGCGCCGAGCCAATGCACCCCGCCACGGATCGCCAGGACATCGATGAACGGCGCCGCGAACAGCCCCGTCATCAGCCCGATCGACACCGGCATCGCCGCGATACGGACCGCGAAACACAGCCGCGCCGACGCCGGGGAGGACAGGATCAGGTCGAGGTCGGCCCGGGCATAGAGCCCGCGCGTCACCGTTTCCATGGCCTGGGCGAGCATGACCGACCACGAGAGCAGCGCGGTCCCGGTGACGACCACGAGCAATTGCTTGTCGGGATGACCCGCCGCGCCGGCAAAGGGTCCGACCAGACCCCAGGCGATGCCATGCATTACCGCAACGAAGATCAGAACACCGAACACGACGCTGCGGACGCGCCAGCGCTCACCGGCCGTCACCAGCCACAGCAGATCGCGCCAAGCGAGCCGGCTTTCGGTTCCGGCGAACCAGAGTGCCGTCCCCGGGCGGGTCACGAGGCGTCGCGGCCTTCGGCCAGCAACGCCAGGAACGTATCCTCAAGATTGCCGCCGATCTGGCCGGCCTGTTCGCGCAGCGCATCGAGCGTGCCCTCGGCGATCAGCCTGCCACCGGCGATGATGCCGATGCGATCGGCCATGCGTTCCGCGACCTCGAGGATATGGGTGGTCATGACGACGGTAGCGCCGGCCTGCACCCGCTCGGCGAGCGCCGCCTTGACCTGGCGCGCAGAGGCCGCGTCGAGTCCGGTCAGCGGTTCGTCGAGAATGATCAGGCGCGGCTCGTGGATGAGCGCGCCGGCCAGCGCCACCTTCTGCCGCATGCCCTTGGAAAACCCTTCGCAGCGCGTCTGGGCATGGGCGGCCATGCCGAGCCAACCCAGCAGTTCATGGGCCCGCGCCTCGGCGAGTTGCGGCGCGACCTCCCAGAGCCCGGCGACGAAGGCGAGATATTCGAGCGGCGTCAGCTTGTCATAGATCATCGGCTCTTCCGACAACCAGGCGGTCACCCGCTTGGCCGCGATCGGATCGGCGCGGGCGTCGATGCCGAAGATCGAGATCGTCCCGGAATCCGGCGTCAGCAATCCCGCGACCATGCGCAGGGTGGTGGTCTTGCCGGCGCCGTTGGGACCGAGCAAGGCGTAGAATTCGCCGGCCCTGACCTCGAGGTCGAGGGCATCGACCGCGACCCGGTCGAACCGCTTGGTCAGATCATGGATCACGAGGGCGGAAGGCGACGAATTCTGGGTCATGAACCGCATGGTCGAGAGAGATTCCGGGCGTTCGGCGCGGCGGCGGAGAGGGCTGCACACCATGTTAAAGCATGATCACCCACTACGGAATCGCCGTGATCCCTGATCACCGCCAGAGCAGCGCCAGCGCCGGCAGCAGCAGCGACGTCATCGCGCCGTTCAGCGCCATGGCAACACCGGCGAAGGTTCCGGCGACGGTCGAGACATGAAAGGCCCGCGCGGTGCCGATGCCGTGAGCGGCGACGCCGGCGGCAAAGCCTTGCGCCGCGGGATCCGTGACGCCGAGCAGCCGCATCAGCGGTGTCAGCATCATCGCACCGCATATCCCGGTCGCGATCACCAGCACCGCCGTCAACGAAGGAATGCCGCCGAGGGCGGCGGCCAGACTCATCGCGATCGGCGTCGTCACCGATTTCGGCGCGAGTGAGACGATGATTTCGGGCGGCGCGCCCAGGACCCAGGCGATCAAAATCGCACTGA